>NZ_JAQOWX010000156.1:0-10684 GCF_028462495.1 Paucibacter sp. XJ19-41 | reverse complement strand
TCGGTGGAGCTCGCGTCGGCCGCCTCGGCAGGCGCAGCAGGCGCGGCGCCCGCCCGCGCCGGCAGCCAGTGCAGCAGCTGGGCGAACAGCTCGTCGGGCTCTATCGGCTTGGCGATATGGTCGTTCATGCCTGCAGCCAGGCAGCGCTCGCGGTCGCTGCGCATCGCATTGGCCGTCATCGCAAGCACCGGCAGGCCCGCCCACTCGGGCCGCGCGCGGATGCGGCGGGTCGCTTCCAGCCCGTCCAGCACCGGCATCTGCATGTCCATCAAGACGATGTCGAACCGGGCCTGATCCAGCCGGTCCAGCGCCTGCTGGCCGTCCTCGGCCAGCACCACGATCAGGCCCTGACCCTCCAGCAGCTCGGCCGCCATCTCGCGGTTCAGATCGTTGTCGTCGACCAGCAGCACACGGGCGCCGCGCAGTGCCGACAGCTCCGACGGCAGCGGGCCGGCACGCCGCCCCTGGGCGTCGCTGGCCTGGCCGATCTCCAGCCACAGCTCGGCCCAGAAGCAGCTGCCGTGGCCGGGCTCGCTGCTCACGCCCACCGCGCCGCCCATCAGCTCGGCCAGACTCTTGCTGATCGCCAGCCCCAGCCCGGTGCCGCCGTATTTGCGGGTGGTCGAGCTGTCGGCCTGCTCGAAGGAGCGGAACAGCCGGGCCTGCTGCTCGGCCGTCAGCCCGATGCCGCTGTCCTGCACCTCGAAGCGCAGCAGCAGGCGATCACCCTCGCGCGCACGCTCGCTGACCCGCACGCGCACCCCGCCGTGCTCGGTGAACTTGACGGCATTGTTGGCATAGTTGATCAGGATCTGGCCGATGCGCAGCGGGTCGCCGCGCAGCCAGTCGGGCAGTCCCGGCGAACGCTCGATGGCCAGCGTCAGGCCCTTGGCCGCGCATTTTTCTTCCAGCAACAGCTGCATATCGTCGAGCACGCGCTGCAGCTCGAAGTCGATGATCTCGACCTCCAGCTTGCCGGCCTCGATCTTGCTGAAATCCAGGATGTCGTTGATCAGGCCCAGCAGATGGCGGCCGCTGCGCTGGATGTTCTCGATATAGCCGCGCTGCCTGGGGTTCAGCTCGGTGCCCAACGCCAGATGGCTCATGCCGATCACTGCGTTCATCGGCGTGCGGATCTCGTGGCTCATATTGGCCAGAAAGTCTGACTTCAGCTGCGAGGCTCCTTCAGCGCGCTCACGCGCATGCTCGAGTTCCTCGCCCTGGGCCCGCAGCGCCTCATTGGCCTCGCGCAGCTCGGCGGTGCGCTGGGCGATGCGCTCGGCCAGCAGCTCCTCATTGCGCTTCAAGGTCTCGACCAGCTCGGTCTTGGCCGCGACCGCCAGCGCGCTGGCCTTCTCGCGCTTGAGGAACTGGCGGCTCATCGCCAGCGCCAGGCAGAAGGTCAGCAAGGCCTGAAAAGCGGTCAGCGCGCTGGTCAGCCGGGCCTGGTGGCCGAGGCTGGCGTGGCGCTGGTCGCTGACCTCGCCGGACAGGCGCGAGGCCGCCAGCGACAGATCGGTCAGCGGCGTGCTCAGCGCCTGCAGCTCATCGCGCAGACGCTGCAGATGCACGCTCGCCTGCCGCGTATCGGCCGCCAGGCCCATCAGCCGGTCGCCGGCCTCGACGAAGTGCTGCATCTTCTGCATCGCCTCGGCATACAGCGGCGCGTCACCCATCAGGCTGCGCGCCGTGCCGCTCTCTATGGTGCTGAAGCGGCTCAGGAACAGGTCGTAGCGCAGCTGCAGCTCGTCCATATCGAGCTGCCGGGGCTGCAGCAGCTGCTGATGCAGCGCATGGTCGAAGCGCTCGTACTCGACATTGAGCTGAAGGAAATACCACAGCGCATTGATATCGCCGCGCTGCGTGGCCTCGCTCATGCTGCGGTGCTGCTGGTAGAGCAGGGCGGCAATGGCCAGATAGGCCATCACCAGGGCCACAACGATCAGGCTCAGCAGCCGCTTGCCGGAGATGATCATGGGGAGCGGCCTCCGGTCTTACTGGATGTCCAGCGAGCGCAGCTGCCAGATCGAGCGTCCGTAATAGAGGTCGGCCTTCAGCTCGGGCCGGCTGTCGAAGGGGTAGACCACAAACAGCGGCCCTTTCTCGCGCACCGGCATCGGCCGCTCGTTCATCAGCCGCGCCACGATGACATCGAAGCGCAGCGCGTCATCGAAGGGCATCTCGGCCTTGTAGCCGTTCAGCGCGGTCAGCACGATCTTGCCGCCCGGCTTGGCGCCGGCGGCGGCCAGCACATCGCGCAGCAGCGGGCCGGTGAAGCTGATCGGCGCCGGATACCAGGGCGTCTGGGTCGTGAAGCTTTTCTGCGGCAGTTGCTCCAGCATCTTCATATCGAAGCCGGCCTTGCCATCGCCCTGGTTGCTGGCGCCGAGCCGGCCGCCCAGGGTCAGCACGACCCGGCCTTGCGGCTTGTCCAGCGCGCGGGCCGGCATCCAGGGGGCCAGCAAGCCCAGGCCAACGGCCAGCAGGCGCCGACGCAGCAAACTCTCGTTCATTCGATACTCCCCGAGTGCGAGCCTCTGACTCGTGGCCGGCCGGTGTGCGGCGCAGCAATTTGCAGCGATCATGGCACGGCTCGCTGCCGCTGGCGACTCGAACAAGCCGCTGCGGGGCGGCCAAATCCGGGCATTGCCGCAGGAGCCGGTAATCTGCGAGACTTCGCTTGGCGCGAAGTCTTAATTGGCAGCTTGAGTAGATCAAGCGGAGCTACGAAGGCTATCGTGCGAGCTGCCGGCCCGGCGACGGGTCGATGCCCCCTATCAAAGCGGAGACTGCCATGCTTGTGTCGAAGATTTCCAGCCCGTCCGCCGCCCGTCGGCGCCTCGCCGTCTGCCTGGGCTTGATGGCGGCGAGCACGACGCTGCTGGCCTCACCCAAGAGCGAGCTGCCGGCCGGCTATCCGCAGCGCGGCCTGAACTGGATCGTGCCCTTCCCGGCAGGCAGCGCCACCGATCAGCTGGCCCGGGTGCTGGCCGAGCATGTGGGCAAGGCCGCCGGTCAGGCGGTCGTTGTCGACAACAAGCCCGGCGCCAACGGTACGCTGGGCACCGGCGCGGCCGCCAAGGCCGCCCCCGACGGCTACAACTTCCTGATCGCCACCAGCACCACGCACGCGGCCAATGCCTCGCTGTACCGCAAGCTGCCCTATGACCCGATCAAGGACTTCACGCCGGTCAGCCGCCTGGCCGAGATCCCCTTCATCATGCTGGTCAACCCGACGGTGCCGGCCGACACGGCCGAGAAGTTCGTCGCCTATGTGAAGGCCAATCCGGACAAGCTGGCCTGGGGCTCGGGCTCCAGCGGCAGCCTGATCCCCGGCCATGCGCTGGTGCATGCCAACAAGCTGGTGATGGCCCATATTCCCTACAAGGGCGTGCAGCCGGCGATGACGGACACGATGGGCGGCACGATACAGCTGGTGTTCGGTGATCTGGCCTCGGGCGTGCCCCAGGTCAAGGCCGGCAAGCTGCGCGCGCTGGCGGTCACCTCGGGCAAGGAGCATCCGATGCTGCCGGGCGTGCCGACGATGACCAAGAGCGTCGTGCCGGGCTTCGAGATGACGGCCTGGTTTGCGATGTATGCGCCGGCCGGCACGCCCGAGCCGGTGCTCGCGAAGATGAACCAGTGGGTGCGCTCGGCGCTGACCGACAAGAGCGTGCAGGCCAAGCTGGCGCTGTCGGGCTTCGAGCTGACGCCCAGCACGCCNGCGCCGGCCGGCACGCCCGAGCCGGTGCTCGCGAAGATGAACCAGTGGGTGCGCTCGGCGCTGACCGACAAGAGCGTGCAGGCCAAGCTGGCGCTGTCGGGCTTCGAGCTGACGCCCAGCACGCCGCCCGAGCTGGGCCTGTTCGCGGCCAAGGAAACGCTGAAGTGGGCCAAGGCCGTGCAGGCCGCCGGCATCAACGCCGAGTAATAAAAGCCGCCGCCGCCATGCGCCTGGACCTGACCACGCTGAACCTCGTGCTGGCGATCGAGCAGACCCGCTCGATCACCGCCGGCGCGGCGCGCGAGCACCTGGCGCTGGCGGCGGCATCCAAGCGGGTTTCCGACCTGGAGGCGCGGCTGGGCGTGCAGCTGTTCGAGCGCCGCGCCCGCGGCGTCGAGCCGACCGAGGCCTGCCGCGCGCTGGTGCGCCACATCCGCTCGCTGCATGCCTCGCTGCATGCGCTGGAGAGCGAGGTGGTCGAGTTCGCACGCGGCATCAAGGGCCATCTGCGCATCGCCGCCAACAGCGGCGCCATCGCCGAATGCCTGCCGGCCGATCTGGCCGCTTTCAGCCAGGCCCATCCGCAGATCCGCATCAGCCTGGAAGACCAGACCAGCGCCGAGGTGCAGGCGGCGGTGGCCGAGGGCCGCGCCGATATCGGCGTGTTCACGCCGCCGCTGCTGGACAACCGGGTCCAGGCCTGGGTCTATGCCCAGAGCCGGCTGGCCGTGCTGGTGCCCAGGGACCATGGGCTGGCGCGGCAGCCCTCGGTCAGCTTCTCCGACCTGCTCGACTACGACCTGATCGGCCTGCATGCCGGCGCCAGCGCCCAGCAGCTGATGCGCGAGCAGGCGCTGTCGCGCGGCCGCACGCTGAACGCGCGCCTGCAGGTGCGCGGCTTCGATGCGATTGCCCAGTTGGTCGAGGCCGGCCTGGGTGTGGCGGTGCTGCCCTCGGTGCCGGCCGAACGTTTCTCGCGTGTCTTCGCGGTCAGTCATCTCGTGCTCGATGAAGCCTGGGCCGCGCGCGACTATTGTCTGGGTGTGCAGCGTCAGGAGCGCCTGCCCACCGTGGTGCAACGCTTTGTCGATGCCCTCTGCCCCCTCCCCAACATCCCCGTAGAAAGCCAGCCATGACCACTGCAGCTCGCACGCTTTACGACAAGCTCTGGGACGAGCATGTCGTCCACACCGAGGAGGACGGCACGGCCACCCTCTATATCGACCGCCATCTGGTCCATGAGGTGACCAGCCCGCAGGCCTTCGAAGGTCTGGATCTGGCGGGGCGCAAGATCTGGCGCCTGTCGGCCAATCTGGCGGTCAGCGACCACAATGTGCCGACCACCGACCGCAGCCAGGGCATCGCCGACCCGATCTCCAAGCTGCAGGTCGACACCCTGGACCAGAACTGCGACCGCTTCGGCATCACCCAGTTCAAGATGAGCGACAAGCGCCAGGGCATCGTCCATGTGATCGGCCCGGAGCAGGGCGCCACCCTGCCGGGCATGACCGTGGTCTGCGGCGACAGCCACACCTCGACCCACGGCGCTTTCGGCGCGTTGGCCCACGGCATTGGCACCTCCGAGGTTGAGCATGTGCTGGCCACCCAGACCCTGCTGGCCAAGAAGGCCAAGAACCTGCTGATCAAGGTCGAGGGCCAGACACCGAAAGGCGTCGGCGCCAAGGACATCGTGCTGGCCATCATCGGCAAGATAGGCACGGCCGGCGGTACCGGCTACACGATCGAATTCGGCGGCTCGGCGATCCGCGCGCTGAGCATGGAAGGGCGGATGACGGTCTGCAATATGGCCATCGAGGCGGGCGCGCGCGCCGGCCTGATCGCGGTGGATGACACGACGATCAATTACTGCAAGGGCCGACCCTTCTCGCCCAGCGGTGTCGAATGGGAGCAGGCGGTGGCCTACTGGCGCACCCTGCACTCGGACCCGGGCGCGAGCTTCGACAAGGTGGTCGAGCTCGACGCCGCCCAGATCCGCCCGCAGGTCACCTGGGGCACCAGCCCCGAGATGGTCTTGTCGATCGAGGACCGCGTGCCCGATCCGGACAAGGAGAAGGATGCTGTCAAGCGCGGCGCGATCGAGCGGGCGCTGCAGTACATGAATCTGGAGCCGAACAAGGCCATCAACGACATCCTGATCGACAAGGTCTTCATCGGCTCCTGCACCAACAGCCGCATCGAGGACATGCGCGAGGCTGCGGCCGTCGTGCGCCGGGTCGGTGGCAAGATCGCCGCCAATGTGAAACTGGCCATGGTGGTGCCGGGCTCGGGCCTGGTGAAGGAGCAGGCCGAGCGCGAAGGCCTGGACCAGGTCTTCAAGGCGGCCGGTTTCGAGTGGCGCGAGCCGGGTTGCTCGATGTGCCTGGCGATGAATGCCGACCGGCTCGAGCCGGGCGAGCGCTGCGCCTCGACCAGCAATCGCAATTTCGAAGGCCGCCAGGGCGCCGGCGGCCGCACCCATCTGGTCAGCCCGGCGATGGCCGCCGCGGCCGCGATGCAAGGCCATTTCGTTGATGTTCGAAGGATTTCGTGATGGAAAAGTTCACCGTTCACAAGGGCCTCGTCGCCCCGATGGATCGCGACAATGTCGACACCGACGCGATCATCCCCAAGCAGTTCCTGAAGTCGATCAAGCGCAGCGGCTTCGGCCCGAATCTGTTCGACGAATGGCGCTATCTGGATGCGGGCGAGCCCGGCCAGGATCCGGCCAGCCGCAAGCCCAACCCCGATTTCGTGCTGAACCAGCCGCGCTACCAGGGCGCCTCGGTGCTGATCGCGCGCAGCAATTTCGGCTGCGGCTCCAGCCGCGAGCACGCGCCCTGGGCGCTGGAGCAGTACGGCTTTCGCGCCTTGATCGCGCCGAGCTTTGCCGACATCTTCTTCAACAACTGCTTCAAGAACGGCGTGCTGCCCATCGTGCTGCCCGAGGCCCAGGTGGCCCAGCTGTTCGATGAGGTGTTTGCCTTTCCGGGCTATCAGCTGACCATCGATCTGGCGCGCCAGCTCGTCATCAAGGCCGATGGCACGGAGCTGGCGTTCGAAGTCCAGCCCTTCCGCAAGTTCTGCCTGCTCAACGGTTTCGATGACATCGGCCTGACCCTGCGCCATGCCGACAAGATCAAGGCCTTCGAGGCCGAACGCATCGCCAGCAAGCCCTGGCTCAACCACCGTCTGATCGGATGACCATGAAAATTGCAGTGCTACCCGGTGATGGCATCGGGACCGAAATCGTCGCCGAGGCCGTCAAGGTCCTGAAGGTGCTGGACCTGCCGCTGACGCTGGAAAGCGCCCCGGTGGGCGGCGCCGCCTACGAGGCCGCCGGCCACCCGCTGCCCGAATCGACCTTGCAGCTGGCCAAGGACGCCGACGCCATCCTGTTCGGCGCGGTCGGCGACTGGAAGTACGACAAGCTGGACCGCCCGCTGCGTCCCGAGCAGGCCATCCTGGGCCTGCGCAAGCATCTGGGCCTGTTCGCCAATTTCCGCCCGGCGATCTGCTACGAGCAGCTGACCCATGCGTCGAGCCTGAAGCCCGAGCTGGTCGCCGGCCTGGACATCCTGATCATCCGCGAGCTGACCGGTGACATCTACTTCGGCCAGCCGCGCGGCCGCCGCACCGCCGTCGACGGCCATTTCCCGGGCTCTGAGGAGGCCTTCGACACGATGCGGTACTCGCGCCCCGAGATCGAACGCATCGCCCATGTGGCCTTCCAGGCGGCGCGCAAGCGCAGCAAGCGCGTCACCTCGGTGGACAAGGCCAATGTGCTGGAGACCTTCCAGTTCTGGAAGGACGTGATGATCGAGGTCAGCGCCGAGTATCCGGATGTCGAGCTGGACCATATGTATGTGGACAACGCGGCGATGCAGCTGGTCAAGGCGCCGAAGAAGTTCGACGTGGTCGTCACCGGCAATATGTTCGGCGACATCCTGTCGGACGAGGCCGCGATGCTGACCGGCTCGATCGGCATGCTGCCCTCGGCCTCGTTGGACAAGCACAACAAAGGCCTGTACGAACCCAGCCATGGCAGCGCACCGGATATCGCGGGCAAGGGAATCGCCAATCCTCTGGCTACAATCCTCTCCGCTGCCATGATGCTCAAGTTCACCCTCAACCAGCCCGAAGCTGCCGCTCGTATCGAAGCGGCGGTGGGCGCTGTGTTGTCCCAAGGTCTGCGCACTGCGGACATTTGGAGCGAGGGCACCCAGAAGGTGAGCACGCGCGAGATGGGTGATGCGGTCGTTGCCGCGATTACCACCACCAAAACCATCACGAGCTGAAGCTCTCGGATCGTCTCGCCCCCACAAACCCCGGCGAAGCGAGCCGGGGCACAGAGACTGGGGTGTGTGATCAAGAGGATTTCAAGATGACGACATTGGTAGGACTGGTAGGCTGGCGCGGCATGGTCGGCTCCGTGCTGATGGACCGCATGGCGGCCGAGCGCGATTTCGATCTGATCGAACCGCTGTTCTTCAGCACCTCGAACGCCGGCGGCGCTGCCCCGGCGCAGGCGAAGAACGAAACCAAGCTGCAAAACGCCTTCGATATCGAGCAGCTCAAGCGCTGCGAGATCATCATCACCGCCCAGGGCGGCGACTACACCAACGAGGTGTTCCCGAAGCTGCGCGCGGCCGGCTGGAACGGCCACTGGATCGACGCTGCGTCCTCGCTGCGCATGAACGGCGATGCCGTCATCGTGCTGGACCCGGTGAACATGCCCGTCATCAAGGACGCGCTGAGCAAGGGCGGCAAGAACTGGGTCGGCGGCAACTGCACCGTCTCCTGCATGCTGATGGGCGTGGGTGCTCTCTACAAGGCCGGTCTGGTCGAGTGGATGAGCACCCAGACCTACCAGGCGGCCTCCGGTGGTGGCGCGCAACATATGCGCGAGCTGCTGACGCAGTACGGCACGCTGAACGCCTCGGTGCGCTCGCTGCTGGACGACCCGAAGAGCGCCATTCTCGAGATTGACCGCCAGGTCATCGCCACGCAGCGCGGCATGAGCGCGGCCGAAACCGCCAACTTCGGCGTGCCGCTGGGGGGGTCGCTGATCCCCTGGATCGACCGCGACCTCGGCAACGGCCAGTCCAAGGAAGAGTGGAAGGGCATGGCCGAGACCAACAAGATCCTCGGCCTGGGCGAGGGCTTCGGCTCGGCGCCGATTCCGGTCGACGGCTTCTGCGTGCGCGTCGGCGCGATGCGCTGCCACAGCCAGGCCCTGACTTTCAAGCTGAAGAAGGACGTGCCGCTGGCCGACATCGAGGCGATGATCGCCGCCGACAACGAGTGGGTGAAGGTCGTGCCCAATACCCGCGAGGCGACGATTCAAGACCTGACCCCGGTGGCGGTGACCGGCACGATGACCATCCCCGTCGGCCGCATCCGCAAGCTGGCCATGGGCCCGGAGTATGTCGGCGCCTTCACGATCGGCGACCAGCTGCTGTGGGGCGCGGCCGAGCCGCTGCGCCGCATGTTGCGCATCCTGCTGGCTCGGTAATTTCCCCAGTTTTCGAGCCCCGCCCGTTGCCGGCAAACGACAAGCCTGTAACGGGCGGTGAATCAGGCAGGTGTCCTGGGGCGTATTCAGCCTTTGCATGAGGGTTGCAGCGTATATGCTTGATGCTGTTGTGATTTCGGATCGCAAGAGCCATGAGGACAGCATCGCCTAGCGCTGTTGAGAAGAGAACAAAGATCGTCGAAACAGGCGGGTACCTGACGGTGTCCGCCTTGTTGCTTTGGGGGACGCCTTGAAACAAAAACGTAGCGCTTTGGGGCGCTTTGCCCTGACCCCGTTGGCCCATATGGCGATGGCGGCATTTGCTGTTGCCGGCAGCGGCTCGGCCTGGAGCCTGGGACTGGGCAAACTGACCGTGCAATCCTCGCTGGGCGAAACGCTCAAGGCCGAGATCGACGTCAGTTCGCTGACTGCCGAAGAGGCAGGCACGCTCAAGGTCCGCATCGCCCCTCCCGATTCCTACCGCGCCACCGGCGTCGAGTACAACGCCGTGCTGACCGGCACCCAGGTGCAGCTGGAGCGGCGCAGCGATGGCCGACCGGTGCTGCGCATCAACAGCGACCGGGCCGTCCAAGAGCCCTTTGTCGATGTGATCCTGGAGCTGACCTGGTCCAGCGGCCGTCTGGTGCGCGAATACACGCTGCTGTTTGATCCGCCAAATCTGGCGCGCCCGAGCCCGCCGCCGGCCGTCACGACGGCCCCGTCCTTCGCGACCGCGCCGGCCGAGACCCGGGCCGTNAGTCGAGGCGGCGCCGGCAGAGCCGGTGCGCGCGCCACGTCCTGCGCCCGCGCCTGCGCCGAGCCCTAGCGCGGCGTCCGAGTACAAGGTCAAGCCGGGCGATTCGCTGTCGCGCATCGCCGGCCGCACCAAGCCCCGGGAAATCTCGCTGGACCAGATGCTGGTCGGCCTGTTCCGCAGCAACCCGGATGCCTTCATCGGCGAGAACATGAACCGGCTGAAGTCGGGCGTGGTCCTGCAGGTGCCGGGCAGCGACAGCCTCAGCGCGATCGCGCCAGCCGAGGCGCGCGAAGTCATCCAGGCGCAGAGCGCCGATTTCAGCAACTACCGGCAGCGCCTGGCCGGTGCCGCTCCCGAGCTCAAGCTCGATGAGAGCCAGCGCCAGGTCAAGGGCAAGGTGCAGGCGGCGGTCGAGGACCGCAAGCCGGCCGCAGCGCCCAGCCCCGACAAGCTGACCCTCAGCAAGGCTGCAGCCGCCAGCGCGGCCGTCGAGGCCAAGGTATCGAAAGAAACCGAGAAGAAGGCGGATGCCGCCCGGGTGGCCGAACTGACCCGCAATGTGGAGGAGCTGAAGAAGCTCTCCAGCGCGGCCAAGCCGGCTGCCAGCGCGCCCGCTGCGAACACCGGCACGGCGGCCGCGTCGGCACCGCCCGCACTGGCGCTGCCGGCGCCACCGGTCGCATCGGCGCCC
>NZ_JAQOWX010000155.1:0-10685 GCF_028462495.1 Paucibacter sp. XJ19-41 | reverse complement strand
TCCATCATTCTCCTGGTTGATGGACTTCGCTACCTTTACGCTGGTACGCCTGGGAGGGGGCAGGTCAATCTCGCGCCCCGAGCTATTGCCCACGCCCACCACCAGATCGGCCTGGGCCGCGCAGGGCACGGCCAGCACGAACTCGCCCGAGGCCTCGATCAGGCCGCGGCTGTAGGTGTTCTTGTCGATCACCACCGCAACCTTGGGCGGCGCGAAGTCCAGCGGCATGTTCCAGGCCGCCGCCATCACATCGCGGTGATCACCGTGCGCGCTGACCACCAGCACGGTGGGGCCGTGGTTCAACAGGCGGCTGGCCTTGGCCAGGTCGACCGAAACTCTCATGCGGCGAACACACTCAGCAGGCGGTCCAGGCCGCCTGCGTTGATGGCCACCATGGCCTGCTCGCGCACCTTGGGCTTGGCATGGAAGGCCACCGAGAGGCCGGCGGCGCCCATCATGGGCAGGTCATTGGCGCCGTCGCCGACGGCGATGGCCTGCGCCGGCGTGGCGCCGATCTCGGCCGCGCATTGCAAGAGCATGCGGCGCTTCTCCTCGCCATCGCAGATCTCACCCCAGGCCTGCATCACCAGGCGGCCGGTCAACGCGTCATCGACAATCTCCAGCTCATTGCTGCGCACGTAATCCATGCCCAGCTCGGCCGCGACATAGCGGGTGAAGAAGGTGAAGCCGCCCGAGACCAGCACCAGCTTCAACCCGGCGGCCTTGAGCGCGGCGCAGAGCTCGCGGGCGCCAGGGTTGAACTGCAGACGCTCGCTAAGGACCTGCTCCAGCGCGCTGACGGGCACGCCCTTCAGGAGCGCGAGCCGGCGGCGCAGGCTGTCCTTGAAGTCGGTGATCTCGCCGCGCATCGCGGCCTCGGTGATGGCCGCTACCTCGGCCTTCTTGCCGGCCGCATCGGCGATCTCGTCGATGCACTCGATATTGATCAGGGTCGAGTCCATGTCGAAGGCGGCGATCCTGAAATCGGTGAGAAGCAGCGGGGGCGTGAAGCCCTGGATCACGAGGGAAGTCATATTCTTTCGGGGTTGTCAGCGAATCGGAAACCTACTTCCCTACTTGACTCAGGCGAGCCAATGCCCGCTCAAATAGGTCATCGGCATTGGGCGTACGCAACAGTTCTTCAAATGAGTTCTCCAGATCCTCTCTGGTCAGTACCAAAACTCCTATCTCTGCTGCTTGGTCTGCGTCCGACTTAACCTGCTCGGCCGTCATTGCGGTGACGATAACGGGAAGCACCCGTACATGCCGCATGTTGGATGTAGCTAATGTCTCGCGAAGAGTAGCGGCGCGAGCGCCGAGCTTGGAGAGTTTGCTCTCAGATCTAAGCAGTCCGAGAGTGCATTCAACTACTATGAAGTCGCCTCTGGGCGCCACCGCAATGATGTCGAATGCATCGCGAGTCTTCGGGTTGGTTCCGAACGCGGCGGGTGCAAATCCTAAGGACCAGACCAGCCAGCCAATTGCCGCTTCGAAGTCGTCAGCTGCTTTGCCTTTAGGCGGTAGATCAGGAAGCAGATAGCTTCGCATCGTGCGCAGGCCCTGATCGACTTGGCCGAGTACTGCTGCACGAGGATTCTGAAAGAAAGTAGGGTCAACTCGCCATTGAACGTGGTGTGCTTGCCCAGCATACGAGGCAATGCAATGCACGATTGACCCCAAAGGAACGGCGATTGATGTGGTTCCGGAATCTGCAAGTTCACCTGATTGCCAATCCATGTCTTGACCATAGATTGACCCTCGGCTGTGAACCTTCCCGCCGCTTAGAACGCGGTACCCCAGCTTTGCCTGGGATCGATCCAATCTGTTCGAGAGCCAGAGTCCCAGACTTGCATTGGTGCCACTCACAGCGGAACTTGAAAGAACTTCAATCGCAGTTCCTGCGACAACTTCAAAGGCCGAAAGTGACTCGCGGAGGGTTCCGAGGGAATAGTCTGCAGTGAGTTCACCCAATGAGTCGTAGGGTTGATCAGCTCCCTTCAAAAGCCAATCTGATTCAGGTTGTGGGAAAAGGTCTGCCCAGTTCTTTCCATGTATGGATAGCACTGCGAGGCGGTTGCCGTTGCTTATCCCCTCGGGGTGCAGGAGGGTTGGCGGGGCGACATATATCCCACTGCGCTCGTCAGTTGGCAATTTGAGTTTTCCGATGCCATCGATGAGTAGCCCGTCTTGACTAGCCAGCGATTCAACGATGTCCCCGAGGGCATAGGTGTCCAGAGGAATCGGCCAAACACCAGCCTCAATGTGACCAGCTCTAAAACTAGGTTTGACTGCTTGCAGAGGACCTAGCCCTAGATAGAGCCGAGCCGCAGCGACAAGCAGTTCACCGTTCTCTCGCCGCACTCCAACATAACAAAGCCATGCCCCTGCGTATGCCTCTCTCCAGCCAGATATGGCAGCGAAGAAACCGGCGATCTTGCTGAGATCATTGGTGGTCAATCTAAGCTCCGTTCCTGCCTGCGGCGAAGTATCAGTCTTGCTTGATGGGTTGTCCCAGCAGGCGCAGCACCTCGCGGATCGCCTGAGCGCGGTCCTTGGGGTCGGACAGCGCCTTGTCGATGCGCAGCTTGTCGTTGCCGACCAGCTTGATATTGCGGTTCTTCTGCACCAGTTCGATCACGCGCATCGCGTCGATCGGCGGGTTTGGGCGGAAATTGATATTCATCACGCTGGGCGCCGCGTCGATCTTGGCCACGCCGTAGGGCTTGGCCAGCACGCGCAGCCGGTGCGTGTCGAACAGGGTCTGGCCCTGGGCCGGCAGCTTGCCGAAGCGGTCGGTGACCTCTTCCAGCAGCTTGTCGATCTGCTCGCTCTTGTCGGCCGTGGCCAGGCGCTTGTAGAGGCTCAGGCGCACATGGACATCGCCGCAATAGGCATCGGGCAGCAGGGCCGGTGCATGCAGATTGATCTCGGTGACGGCAGCCAGCGGGCTCAAGAGATCGGGTTCTTTGCCGGCCTTCAGCGAGCGCACCGCCTCGCTGAGCATCTCGTTGTAGAGCTGGAAGCCGACTTCCATCATGTTCCCGCTCTGGTTCTCGCCCAGCACCTCGCCGGCGCCGCGGATCTCCAGATCATGCATGGCCAGATAGAAGCCCGAGCCCAGCTCCTCCATCGCCTGGATCGCGTCCAGGCGCTGGGTGGCCTGCTTGGTCAAGCCCTGGATGTCGGGCACCATCAGATAGGCATAGGCCTGGTGGTGCGAGCGGCCGACGCGGCCGCGCAGCTGGTGCAGCTGGGCAAGGCCGAACTTGTCGGCGCGCGCGATGATGATGGTGTTGGCGCTGGGCACATCGATGCCGGTCTCGATGATGGTCGAGCAGAGCAAGACGTTGTGCTTGCCGCCGACGAACTCGCGCATCACCCGCTCCAGCTCGCGCTCGGGCATCTGGCCATGGGCCACGATGATGCGGGCCTCGGGCACCAGTTCCTCAAGCTTCTGGCGCCGGTTCTCGATGGTATCGACCTCGTTGTGCAGGAAGTAGACCTGGCCGCCGCGCTTGAGCTCGCGCAGCATGGCCTCGCGTATCGTGCCGCTGCTCTCGGCGCGCACGAAAGTTTTAATGGCCAATCGCCGCTGTGGCGCGGTCGCGATCACGCTCAAGTCGCGCAGGCCCTCCAGCGCCATGCCCAGCGTGCGCGGGATCGGCGTCGCGGTCAGCGTCAGCACATCGACCTCGGCGCGCATCGCTTTCATCGCCTCCTTGTGGCGCACGCCGAAGCGGTGTTCCTCGTCGATCACCAAGAGGCCCAGGCGGGCGAACTTGACCTCGGCGCTGAGCAACTTGTGTGTGCCGATAACGATGTCGATGGTGCCGTCGGCCAGGCCTTCCATCGCGGCCTTGATCTCCTTGGTCGAGCGGAAGCGGCTCATCTCGGCGACCTTGACCGGCCACTTGCCGAAACGATCGGCAATGTTCTGGAAGTGCTGCTCGGCCAGCAGCGTGGTCGGCGCCAGCACCGCGACCTGCTTGCCGCCCATCACCGCGACAAAGGCCGCGCGCAGCGCCACCTCGGTCTTGCCAAAGCCGACATCGCCGCAGACCAGACGGTCCATCGGCTTCGGGCTGATCATGTCCTGGATCACCGCATGGATCGCGGCGCGCTGGTCGGGCGTTTCCTCGAAGCCGAAGCTGGCGGCAAAGGCCTCGTAGTCATGGCCCGAGTAGCGGAATGCATGGCCCTCGCGGGCGGCGCGGCGGGCATAGAGGTTCAGCAGTTCGGCGGCGGTGTCGCGCACCTGCTCGGCCGCCTTGCGCTTGGCCTTTTCCCACTGGCCCGAGCCCAACCGGTGCAGTGGCGCTTCTTCGGCTGAGACACCGGTGTAGCGGCTGATCAGGTGCAACTGGGCCACCGGCACGTACAGCGTGGCCTTGTCGGCGTATTCCAGATGCAGGAACTCGCTGGCACCGTCGCCGATATCGATATTGATCAGGCCCTGGTAGCGGCCGATGCCGTGGTTGCTGTGCACCACCGGGTCGCCGACCTTGAGCTCGGACAGGTCCTTGATCAGCGCATTGACATCGCTGACCTGCTCCTGCTTGCGGCGGCGCCGCGTCGTCGGCGTGGTCGCGAACAGCTCGGTTTCGGTGAAAAGCTGGATCTCTCTGCCGGCCTCGGGCTCGCGCCAGAAGAAACCGGCGGCCAGCGGCGCTGCGGTGATCGCGAACTTCTCGTCGCTGGCCTCGAACTCGGCCAGATCCTTTACCGAGGGCGGCTCGATCTTGTTGTCGCGCAGCAGCTCCAAGAGGCTCTCGCGCCGGCCCTCGCTCTCGGCCAGGATCAGCACGCGGTGCGGCGTGCTTTTCAGATGAGCGGCCAGCCGGGCCAGCGGCTCCTGCGCGCCGCGTTCGACCGACACATCGGGCAGCGGCCGCGCGTAGTCGGCCACCTCATCGACGGATACGCTGCCCCGCACCGCCAGCACCGCATGGCTGTGCGTCAGCGCGAAGAAGTCCTCGACCTTCAGGAACAGCTCCTCGGGCGGCAGGATGGGTCTATCGGGGTCGTGCTGCAGGAAGCGGTGGCGCTCGCGGGTGTCGGTCCAGAAACGGGTCAGCGCGGCGTCGATATCGCCGTGCAGCGCCAGGCCCAGCTCGGCGCCGACGAAGTCGAACAGCGTCGCGGTCTGCTCGAAGAAGATCGGCAAGTAGTACTCGATGCCGCCGCTGGCAATGCCCTGGTCGATGTCCTTGTAGATGCGCGACTTGCTCGGGTCGCCCTCCATCTTCTCGCGCCAGCGCGAGCGGAAGGCCTTGCGCGAGGCCTCGTCCATCGGGAACTCGCGGCCCGGCAGCAGCCGCACCTCGGGCACCGGGTAGAGGCTGCGCTGGCTGTCGGGATCGAAGGTGCGGATCGAGTCGACCTCGTCGCCGAACAGATCGACCCGGTAGGGCACCAGCGAACCCATCGGGAACAGATCGATCAGCCCGCCGCGCACCGCGTACTCGCCCGGCGAGACGACCTGGCTGACATGGGTGTAGCCGCCCAGCGTCAGCTGCGACTTCAGGCTGGCCTCGTCCAGGCGCTGTTTCTGCTTGAAATGGAAGGTGGTCGCGGCCAGGAAGCTGGGCGGCGCCAGCCGCGTCAGCGCGGTGGTGGCCGGCAGCAGCACGACATCGACCGGGCGCTGGTCCACCGGCTTGCCCTGGCTCTGCAGCAGGCTCCACAAGGTGGCCAGTCGCTCCGAGATCAGGTCCTGGTGGGGCGAGAAGGTGTCATAGGGCAGGGTCTCCCAGTCCGGGAACACCGCGACGCGCAGATCGGGCGCGAAGAACTTCAGCTCGTCCTCCAGCCGCTGCGTGTCGCCCGGCTCGGCCGTGACGATCAGGCTCAGTCGGCCGGCCTCGCGCTGCTGCAGCGCGAAGCGCGCCAGCAGCAGGGCATCGGCCGAGCCGGTGGGGCGGGGCTGGTTGAACTTTTTTCCGGGAACGATCAGGGGCAGCTGCATGGCGCACAAATAAGGACAGCCCCGGCTGGGGCTGTCGCGATTGTAGGGAGGCTGCGCCAGCGCCACCGATCAGGGCTGAATCTCGAACACCAGGATCTGGTTGCGGTCGGTCGCAGAGTCGGCCGTCGGGAAATTGTCGTCGGCGACGACGACCAGGCTGTGCCGGCCATTAGCCAGCTTCGGGCCCAGACTCAGGCCTTCCAGATTGGCGATGCCGCCGAGCTGGGCTTTCAGCGTCTCGAAGTCCAGCACCAGGCGCTTCTTGACCGCGGTCGCGCCCTGCAGCGTGGCGCTGGCCAGCACATTGCTGGCGCCGCCGATGTCGATCTCGTAGAGCCGCACCTGGTTCCCGACCACGCCCACCGAGAAGCTGCGCTCCAGCACCAGAAAGCGAGTAGCGCTGAGTGCCAGGATCTCGGTGGCGCCGCTGACGCTGAAGCCGGTCGCCGGCACCGGCGTGGCCTGCACCTTCTCGATCGGGTAGGCGTACTGGGCCGTGGCCTGGCCGCTGGCGCGGTCGAACAGCGTGATGCGCGACTGCG
Source organism: Paucibacter sp. XJ19-41 (assembly GCF_028462495.1). Taxonomy (NCBI): domain Bacteria; kingdom Pseudomonadati; phylum Pseudomonadota; class Betaproteobacteria; order Burkholderiales; family Sphaerotilaceae; genus Roseateles; species Paucibacter sp. XJ19-41. The sequence continues at coordinate 4,178 of NZ_JAQOWX010000155.1, read as the reverse complement.
CGCCGGCCGTCAGGCTGGGGGCCGTGCCGTCCTGGATAAGCGGCCCTTCCATCAGCACCACGGCCGAACGGCCATCGGGCGTGAAGGCGAGGCCCTCGAACACCGCATTGCCGCGCGGGCCGCTGTCGCCGGCGCCGATCTGGAACATGGCTGGCAGTGGGTATTCGCGCTGATGCTGGCCCTGCGCGTTGACCTCCCGGATGAAAGGCTGGATCAGCCGGTTCGGCGTGCCCAGCGTCCGCTCGCCCTCGCTGACCCAGACATACAGGCCGCTGACCGGGTCGATGCGCACGGCCTCCGGATCGGCCACCTTCAGATCGGGCACCTTGGGATAGTCGCTGCCATCGGGCTGCTTCAGCTTGATGCTTGAGAGCAGCTGCACGCCGGTGAACTGGCTCGCGTCGAACGTCAGCTTGGCGGTGTACAGGCGCGGTGCGTTTGGCGAGTCGGTGGTGCTGCGGTCGTCGCTGATCAGCAGATAGCTGTCGCTCTTGGCGTCGTAGTCGATGCCCGACAGGCCGCCGATCACGGTGCCCTGGAACTCCATGCGGCGCGGCAGTACTTGTTGGCCGATCAGGCGCAGGCTGCTGACGCTGATCTCTGCCGGGCTGTCATCGTCGCTGCCGCCGCAGCCGGCCAGCAGGGCGAGAGGGAGCAGACAGCACAGCAGGGCGCGGGGGGAGGGCATGGGAGGCGTAAGGCTTTTGATCATGGCCGGCATTCTTGGCGCCGGCCGTGTCAGCGGCGTGACCGGCGGCGGTGCGCAGGGCGGCGGCCGTCCGCCCTGCGCACCACCGCTCGTGGCATGCTTGCGCTTTATGACTGCAAAGGCGCACATGAAGCTCGGGATCTATCTGTTCGACGAGGTCGAGGTGCTGGACTTTGCCGGCCCCTTCGAGGTGTTCTCNGGCCCCGCCCCCCCGCCCCACCACCGCTCGTGGCATGCTTGCGCTTTATGACTGCAAAGGCGCACATGAAGCTCGGGATCTATCTGTTCGACGAGGTCGAGGTGCTGGACTTTGCCGGCCCCTTCGAGGTGTTCTCGACCGCCTCGCGCCTGGCCGGGCGCGAGGGCAGCGAGCCGCCGTTCGAGGTGCTGACCCTGGGGCCGAGTCTTGAGCCGGTGCGCGCCCGTGCCGGCCTGATGGTCACGCCGCAGTACACGCTGGACCAGCATCCCGAGCTGGAGGTGCTGATCGTGCCCGGCGGTGTGGTCACGGCCGAGCTGCAGCGCCCGGGCCTGGACGACTGGCTGCTGGTGCAGAGCTGCCGGCTCAAGGTGCTGGCCTCGATCTGCACCGGCGCCTTCCTGCTCGAGAAAGCCGGCCTGCTGACCGAGCGCGAGGCCATCACGCACTGGGAAGATCTGGACGATCTGCGCGCCGCCTCCCAGGCTTCCGGCTCGCTGCTGAAGGTGCTGGCCAAGCAGCGCTGGGTCGAGGCCAAGCCCTGGGTGCATCACGGCGGCACCTGCCGGCTGTTCACATCGGCCGGCATCTCGGCCGGCATCGATCTGAGCCTGCATCTGGTGGCCGAGCTGGCCAGCCCCGAGCTGGCGCGCCGCACCGCCCGCCAGATGGACTATGACTGGCGCGCCGCCAATGGCTCGGTGCTGCAGGCGGCGCTGGGCCGCGAGGATTGACGCGCAGCGCTAAGCCTGGTGCTCATGCCACAGCCGCGACAGCGTGCTGTTGCAGGCTTCCACGGTGGCGATGCAGTCCAGCCCGCTGAGCTCGACCTCGGCCAGCAGCTGCAGCCAGGCTGGCGCGGCCTCCAGGATCAGCTTGGAGTGGCCGGTGCTGACCCAGCCGGTGGTGGCCAGCTGCTGCAGATAGACCCAGGTCTGGCGCCGCGCCAGGCCGGCGAAGGAGCCGATTAGGGCCTGGGCCATCGGCAGATGCAGGCCGCCGCTGCGCCGTGCCGCAGCCTGGCCGGCGGCACCGGCCGCGGCCATCGCCAGCGTGGCCAGCACGCCGACCAGGCGCTGGAAGCCATTGCCCGACAGGCGCAGTGAGACCTGGTCCTGGATGCGGGTCGCGGTGGCGGCATAGAGCTGGAACACATCGGCCTTGCACAGCTGCTCGGCCGAGCCGGTGATGCCTATGCCTTCCTTGGGAATGGTCAGGGTCGAGACCGCCGTCAGCGCGGTGACCTCGTACCGGGCCAGTTCCTTGCCGACCGGTGAGGTCCAGCCGATCACATCGCCGAACCACAGGATGGCGACCGGCACGTCCTCGCCGTCCTCCCCACGACCATGGGGCCGCGAGCTCAGGCGAGTTGCACCCTCGCGTATCGCCATCCAATGCAGCAGCGGCTGACCGGCCTCGATGATGACCTGGCCACGGCCGTAGTGCTGCACCGTGGCCAGTTTCAGCCAGCTCTGGGCAGGCGTACCGTCTGCTGCCCCACAGCTGCCGGCCGCGCGCAGATTCGGCATGCCGACCACGCCGGCGGGCGCGGCCACCTTCTTGTCAATTGCCACCTCGATACCTCTGATTTCTTTGCTTCAGTGTCCATGGCCGCTGCGGCGTCAAAGCCCCGAAAAGCAGGGCTTGCTGCGGGCGGCTGGCGCACATGCGACACATAAGGGAAACACTCGCGTCCGGCCTGCGGCGCGAGCCCCTACCAGATCGACAGGCTGCGCGTCAGCAGGCGCTGGATCCAGCTGCGCGAGGCGGCCTCCGAGACCTCACCACGGCCCAGCGACTCCAGATTGGCGCTGGCCACATCGCGCGATTGCACGATATTGCCGGCCGTGCTGTCGCGCGGGTCGACCACGCCGGAGAAGCGCAGGGTCTGGGCGCTGCCGTTGAGCGCCATGCTGCGCTCGCCGGCCACCAGCAGATGGCCGTTGGGCAGCACGTTGATGACGGTCACCGCAAGCTGGCTGTTGAAGCTGCTGCTGTTCTCGGTCTGGCCCGAGCCGCGGAAGGAGTCGCTGCCGGCGGCCGTCGCATTGGCGTTCAGCAGCGACTCGAAGAAGCCGCCCGACTTGGCGTCGCCGCTGCCACTGCCCGGCCCCTTGATCGCGAACTTGTTGTCGCGGCTGGTGTCGGTGGCGTTCTTCTGGCTGGCCTGCAGGCTCTCGGCGATATCGACCTTCAAGGTGTCACCGATGTGCTGCGGCCGGCGTTCGCTGGAGAACAGCGAGGCCGTTGGCATATGGGCCTGGTAGATCGCGCCATTGGGTGTGCGCTCCAGATACTGCGGCGCCGGCAGCGGGGGCGCGCTCAGCGGGCCTTGCACCAGACGGGGCGAGGGGCCGGCGCAGGCGCTCAGCAACAGACACAGAAGGGGAAGAAGAGGGAGGGCCTTGATCATGTGCTCAGCTCTCGAAACCGGTGATGACGGCCTTGACGACCGGGGCCAGCTTGCGCCGCGTGCTGGCCCATTTGCTGCTGCGCAGATCGCCGTCCAGCGCATAGCTGCTGTGCGCGATCAGGCGGCCGTCGAGTTTGTGCAGGCTCAGCGTCGCGGCGTTGACATAGGCCCGGTAGCCCTCGGCCAGCGGCGGGATGTCCCACTGGATGCTGGCGGCATAGCGCAGCCAGGTCTCGCAGTCGGGCGGCGCGGTGCCGGCCGCGTAGACGCGGCTGCTGATGCGCAGCTCGCGCAGCTCGGCCTGCAGCGCCGGCACCAGGTCGGCCATCTGGACCTCGCGGTTGTATTCGATGCAGACGCTGCGCGGCGGCGCTTCGCCGTGATGCACGGTGTTGACGGCCCGGCCCGGGCCGTAGGCGATGGCGGTCGAGGTGGCGGCGCCGGCGGCCTTGACCAGCTCCCAGGTCGGCAGCGGGCTGACGAGCGCACAGCCGGCTTGCGAGCCGGCCAGCAGCGCCAGCAGGCCGGTCGATGCGAGGACGCGCATCACTCAGGCCCGCTCGCTCATCAGCTGACCCAGCACCAGCGCACCGAGGGTCGCGTAAGGCGCAGCGCCCTCGACCAGGCTTTGTGCACCTTGACTGACCGCGCCGAGACCTTGCAGCAGCTGATCACCGGTGTCCTGCGCCAGTTGCGCCACCTGCTCGATGCCTTGCTCAAGACCTTGCTGCGCCACCTCCGACAGGGCGGCTAGGCCGGCCGGACTGAAGGCGCAGATCACATCGCCGGCGCTGGCCTGGCCGGCCGTGGGCGGTGCGGCCTCGGCGGCCGGCGTGCGGGTGCTGCCGCTCAGGGGC
>NZ_JAQOWX010000154.1:0-10753 GCF_028462495.1 Paucibacter sp. XJ19-41 | reverse complement strand
CGCGCCCGCCGCCCCGGCGGTCGCTGCCGCCCCGGCCGCCGCACCGGCACCGGCGGTCGAGACCGGCCATATCGTCAAGTCGCCGATGGTCGGCACCTTCTACCGCGCCTCCAGCCCGAATGCCAAGTCCTTTGCCGAACTCGGCCAGCAGATCAAGGAAGGCGAGCCGATCTGCATCATCGAGGCGATGAAGATCATGAACGAGATCGATGCCGACAAGAGCGGCACGGTCACCAAGATCCTGGTCGAGAACGGCCAACCGGTGGAATTCGGCCAGCCTTTGTTCGTCATCGAATAAGGCCTCGCGATGTTCAAGAAGATTCTTATCGCCAACCGCGGGGAGATTGCCCTGCGGATACAGCGCGCCTGCCGCGAGCTGGGTGTCAAGTCGGTGGTGGTCTATTCCGAGGCCGACCGTGATGCCAAGTATGTGAAGCTGGCCGATGAGGCCGTCTGCATCGGCCCGGCAGCCTCGGCCCAAAGCTATCTGAGCATGCCGGCCATCATCGCCACCGCCGAGGTGACCGATGCCGAGGCCATCCACCCCGGCTACGGCTTCCTCAGCGAGAACGCCGACTTTGCCGAGCGCGTCGAGCGCAGCGGCTTCGTGTTCATCGGCCCGACCTCCGACAATATCCGCCTGATGGGCGACAAGGTCTCGGCCAAGCAGGCCATGATCCGAGCTGGCGTGCCCTGCGTGCCCGGCTCCGAGGGTGCCCTGCCGGAAGACCCGAAGGAAATCGTCAAGATCGCCCGCGCCATCGGCTACCCGGTCATCATCAAGGCGGCCGGCGGCGGTGGCGGCCGCGGCATGCGCGTGGTCCACACCGAGGCGGCCCTGGTCAATGCGGTGCAGACCACCCGCACTGAAGCCGGCGCAGCCTTCGGCAATCCGCAGGTCTATATGGAGAAGTTCTTGGAGAACCCACGCCATGTGGAGATCCAGGTGCTGGCCGACGGCCACAAGAACGCGGTCTGGCTGGGCGAGCGCGACTGCTCGATGCAGCGCCGCCACCAGAAGATCATCGAGGAAGCACCGGCGCCGGGCATCCCGCGCCGCGTGATCGAGAAGATCGGCGACCGCTGCTCGGCCGCCTGCCGCAAGATGGGCTACCGAGGCGCCGGCACCTTCGAGTTCCTCTACGAGAACGGCGAGTTCTATTTCATCGAGATGAACACGCGCGTGCAGGTCGAGCATCCGGTCACCGAGATGGTCACCGGCATCGACATCGTGCAGATGCAGATCAAGGTGGCGGCCGGCGAAAAGCTGCCCTTCACCCAGCGCAACATCACGATGCGCGGCCACTCGATCGAGTGCCGCATCAATGCCGAGGATCCGGTCAAGTTCACGCCCTCGCCCGGCCGCATCACGATGTGGCACCCGCCGGGTGGTCCCGGCGTGCGCGTGGACTCGCATGCCTATACCAACTACTACGTGCCGCCGAACTACGACTCGATGATAGGCAAGATCATCGTGCACGGCGATACGCGGGAGCAGGCGCTGGCACGCATGCGCATCGCGCTGTCGGAGACCGTGGTCGAAGGCATCCAGACCAATATCCCGCTGCACCGCGAGCTGATGGTCGACGCCAAGTTCATGGAAGGCGGCACCAGCATTCACTATCTTGAAAGCTGGATGAGCGAGCACAAGCGATGAGCACACCCGACCTGCACGAGCTGGTGCTGATCTGCGGCGAGGACGAGGTCGAGACCGTCAGCGATGCGCTGGTCGAACTCGACGCGCTGGCCGTCTCGGTCGAGGACGCCGACGCCGACACCGATGCCGAGAAGGCCTTGTTCGGCGAGCCCGGCATGCCGGCGCCGCGCGGCGGCTGGCAGCGCTCGGTGGTCAAGGCCTTGTTCCCCGGCGAGGCCGAGGCCACCGAAGCCGCGACCCTGCTCTTGAGCCAGGACTGGGCCAGCGACGTCCATGTGCAGACCATCCAGGCGGTGGTCGAGCAGGACTGGGTGCGGCTGACGCAGTCGCAGTTCGCGCCGGTGGAGATCACGCCCGAGTTCTGGATCGTGCCGTCCTGGCATGAGGCACCTGCCCAGGCCAGCAAGGTGATGCGGCTGGACCCGGGCCTGGCCTTCGGCACCGGCACCCATCCGACCACCCGCATGTGCCTGCGCTGGATCGCCGCGCATCAAGACCTGGCCCCGACTTGGACGCGCGTGCTGGACTACGGCTGCGGCTCCGGCATCCTCGCGATCGGTGCGGCGCTTTATGGCGCCACGAACATCGACGCGGTCGACATCGACCCGGCGGCCGTGACGGCCACCGTCTCGAACGCACGCGACAACCAGGTGGCGGTCAGCGCAGCCTTGCCCGATGCGGCCCAGGGCGAGTACCCGCTGGTGCTGGCCAATATCCTGGCCACGCCGCTGAAGCTGCTGGCCCCGCTGCTGTGTCAACACCTGGCCCCCGGTGCTCATCTGGTGCTGGCCGGCATCCTGGAGCGTCAGGCCGATGAGCTGAAGGCGGCCTATGCGCCCTGGCTCAAGCTGGAGGTCAGCGACAGTGAAGAAGGCTGGATTCTGATGAGCGCGCAACGGGTTTGAGCCCTGCGCTCATGGCATGATTCCGGTCATGAGTCTTGCCACCCGTTGTACCGCTTGCGGCACCATCTTCCGGGTGGTGCAGGATCAGCTCCGCGTCTCCGAAGGCTGGGTGCGCTGCGGCCGCTGCGCCGAAGTCTTCGATGCGCGTGAGCAGCTGTTCGACATCGACCGCGAGCTGCCGCCGCCCTGGCCCGCTGCGGTCGCGCCTCAAGCCGCCCCCGAGCCGGAGCCGGTGGCCGAAGTGGAAACCGTCGAAGCGATGGCCGTCAGCGCGCCGCCGCCCGACGCCACCACCTGGGTCGTACCGCGCGAGTTCGAGGAGGAGCCCGCACCCACCGCACGCGAGGAAGAAGCAGCGCCGCTGCCACACTTTGCCGTCGGCAGCGCTGAGCCGCGCCGCGAGCCCTTCTGGGACGAAGCCATCAGCGTCGAGCCCAGCCCCGAGCCGGCCATGCTGCCCGAACCCGAGGCTGCCCCGCTGGCCTCTACAGCCGCTCCCGAGGCCAGTGCGGACCCCGACGTGCTGGTCGATGCCCGCCTGGCGGCGCTGGCCGCCGAGGTGGCCGCACACGACACACCCGAGCACAAGGCGGTCGAGGCCAGCTTTCTGCGCCAGGCCTCGTCCACCGCGCGCTGGCAGCAACCGCGGGTGCGGCTCGCGCTGGGCCTGAGCGCCCTGCTGCTGATGGCAACCCTGCTGCTGCAGCTGGGCCTGCAGTTCCGCAATGCCATCGCCGCCCTCTACCCGCCGAGCACACCGCTGCTGCAGTCGCTGTGCGGCGTGGCCGGCTGCGAGCTGCAGCCCTGGCGGCGCATCGACGCATTGGCGGTCGAGAACAGCGGGCTGACACAGGCCGGCTCGGGCAATAGCTACAAGCTCGCACTGCAGCTGCGCAACAAGGCCGCCTATGCGCTGGCCCTGCCCTGGGTCGATCTGAGCCTGACCGATGCCAGCGGCGCCATGGTTGCGCGGCGCATGCTAAAACCCACCGATTTCAATCTGAGCCAGCTCAGCATGAAAGGCGACAGCGAGCAGCAGCTGCAGCTCGTCTTCAGCACCGGTCGGCACCGCGTCAGCGGCTATAGCGTCGAAATCTTCTATCCCTGAGCAGCCCTGACGCGGGCATAAAAAAACCCGGCCGAGGCCGGGTTTGATGCCAAGGGCCCGAAGGCCCTGGCTTCTTAGGGCTTGCTGCCCGTCGGGAAGGGCCAAGCCGCTTGCGGGCTCAGCGCCGTCTTGGCGGCGGGTGCAGCAGCCGGCTTGGCGGCGGCAGCAGGGGCAGGGGCCGTGGCGGCTTTCTTGGCTGCAGGCTTCTTGGCTGCCTTCTTGGCNCGGCTTGGCGGCGGCAGCAGGGGCAGGGGCCGTGGCGGCTTTCTTGGCTGCAGGCTTCTTGGCTGCCTTCTTGGCAGGCGGCTTGGCAGCGGCCTTGGGCGCAGCGGCAGCAGCCTTCTTGGCAGGCGGCTTGGCGGCGGCCTTAGGAGCAGCCTTCTTGGCAGGCGGCTTGGCAGCGGCCTTAGGAGCAGCCTTCGGTGCGGCCTTCTTGGCAGGCGGCTTGGCAGCAGCCTTAGGAGCGGCCTTCGGTGCAGCCTTCTTTGCCGGCGGCTTTGCAGCAGCTTTGGGAGCGGCCTTCTTAGCGGGCGCAGCAGCCTTCTTGGCCGGAGCGGCCTTCTTCGCCGGAGCGGCAGCCTTCTTGGCGGGCGCAGCAGCCTTCTTGGCCGGAGCGGCCTTCTTCGCCGGAGCAGCAGCCTTCTTGGCCGGAGCGGCCTTCTTTGCCGGAGCAGCGGCCTTCTTGGCCGGAGCGGCCTTCTTCGCCGGAGCGGCGGCCTTCTTGGCGGGAGCGGCTTTCTTCGCCGTTGCCTTCTTTGCAGTTGCCATTTCAGTTCTCCTTGATCAAGTGGAAAAAGCACTGCCCGCAGCAGACCGGTCCGCCACAGCGCAGTTATTCATCGTCCGGAAGTCGCCCAGGAGGAGCGCCCCGGTACGGTGAATGGGGTTGCGAGCACCAGCCAAAATTTCTAGGGCCATGGTCTTGGGTCTCGCGAATCTCTTGACCTCACAACAATCTGGGAACTGACCGGCGTCTACAAAAGACACTGACCGGCTCGGCCCAAGCGCTTGCAGGCGCTTGGGTCTTCGCCAGGCACAAGACAAGCCGCAGGGCTTGCCCTGTGTCCGGGCTCAGTCCCAGGACAATGCGCCACCGGATTGGTATTCGATGACGCGGGTTTCAAAGAAGTTGCGTTCCTTCTTCAGATCGATCATTTCGCTCATCCAGGGGAAGGGGTTCTCTTCATTCGGGAAGAGCTCCTCCAGTCCGATCTGGGTGGCACGGCGGTTGGCGATATAGCGCAGATAGCCCTTGAACATCGAGGCGTTCAGGCCGAGCACGCCACGCGGCATCGTGTCCTCGGCATAGCGGTACTCGAGCTCGACAGCATGCAGGAACAGCGCCTTGATCTCGGCCTTGAACTCGGCCGTCCACAGATGCGGGTTCTCGGCCTTGAGCTGGTTGATCAGGTCAATGCCGAAGTTGCAGTGCATGGACTCGTCGCGCAGGATGTACTGGTACTGCTCGGCGGCGCCGGTCATCTTGTTCTGACGACCCATCGCCAGGATCTGGGTGAAGCCGACGTAGAAGAACAGCCCCTCCATCAGGCAGGCAAAGACGATCAGGCTCTTCAGCAGGGTCTGGTCGTTCTCGGGCGTGCCGGTGTGGAAGTTGGGGTCCATGATCGCCTCGATGAAGGGGATCAGGAACTCGTCCTTGTCACGGATCGACTTGACTTCGTTGTAGGCGTTGAAGATCTCGCTCTCGTCCAGGCCCAGCGACTCGACGATGTACTGGTAGGCGTGGGTGTGGATCGCTTCTTCAAAGGCCTGGCGCAGCAGGAACTGGCGGCACTCGGGGGCCGTGATGTGGCGGTAGGTGCCCAGCACGATGTTGTTGGCGGCCAGCGAATCGGCGGTCACGAAGAAGCCGAGATTGCGTTTGATGATGCGGCGCTCGTCATCGGTCAGACCGTTCGGGTCCTTCCACAAGGCGATGTCGCGCGACATATTTACTTCCTGCGGCATCCAGTGGTTGGCGCAGGTGGCCAGGTATTTTTCCCAGGCCCATTTGTACTTGAAAGGCACCAGCTGGTTGACGTCGGTCTGGCCATTGATGATGCGCTTGTCCGAAGCCTTGACGCGCGCGCCGTTGCCCAGAACCTGGGCCGTTGCGGCGGACGCGGGGACGGTTTGGGAGCTGCTCACGGCGGCCGTTGTGGCGGGCGACGCGGTGGCTGCTGCGCTCGCGACCGGCGCAGTGCGCGGCGCGGCATTCGTGGTGACGCTGTTCGAGGGCTTCAGGTCTTCTTCCCAAACCAACATGGTGGACTTCCTATCGTGTCGAATTATCAGAGTGTTGTGTTCAAACACCAAGGACTTCTTGACATCAACACGCGATGCGCGTTGCTGTGTCGCATCGCATCGGACGCGTATCGAAGCCCTCGGGGGTCAGTCGTTGAGGCCTGGATTTGCTTCGCAAGAAAACCCATGCATCAGCGTTTGAGCCGATGAACACTGGCATCGCGGGCGTTTGAGCTTTTCGCGATGCCCGTGCTTTGACTTCAAGACCTTCCTGGCAGGCCTCGCAGTCCGGGTTGTCGATCGAGCAGAACTTCATGTCGGTTGCAGGCAACTCTGCCTCGACCGGCGCTGCAGCAACGGGTGCTGCGGGCTGGGCCGAGACGGGTGCCGACAACATCGAAGCGCCTGCGCCGGAGGACACCGAATTGAGCTGGCCCGACTTGGTCACCGTGCTCTTCTCGGCCGATGACGCGCTCATCGTGCGCAGGTAGTAGGTCGTCTTCAGGCCGCGCAGCCAGGCCAGCTTGTAGGTCTCGTCGAGCTTTTTGCCCGAGGCGCCGGCCATGTAGATGTTCAGGCTTTGGGCCTGGTCGATCCACTTCTGGCGACGGGCGGCGGCTTCGACCAACCACTGCGTCTCGACCTCGAAGGCGGTCGCGTACAAGGTCTTCAGCTCTTCCGGCACGCGGTCGATGCGGCGCAGCGAACCGTCGAAGTGCTTCAGGTCCATCACCATCACGTCGTCCCACAGGCCCAGCTTCTTCAGGTCGCGCACCAGGGATTCGTTGATGACGGTGAACTCGCCCGACAGATTGGACTTGACCGACAGATTGCCGAAGCAGGGTTCGATCGAGGCGTCGACGCCGATGATGTTGGAGATCGTCGCGGTCGGTGCGATCGCCACGCAGGTGCTGTTGCGCATGCCGTGCTGGGCGATCTTGGCGCGCAGCGCATCCCAGTCCAGGGTCGAGCTGCGATCCACCTCGACATAGCCACCGCGCTCCTTGGCCAGCAGGTCCAGCGAGTCGATCGGCAGGATGCCGCGGTCCCACAGCGAGCCGCGATAGCTCGAATAGCGACCCCGCTCGGCGGCCAGCTCGGTGGAGGCCTGGTAGGCGTAGTAGCAGATCGCTTCCATCGAACGGTCGGCAAACTCGACCGCCTCGTTGGAGGCGTAGGGCGTGCGCAGCGCGTACAGCGCGTCCTGGAAGCCCATCAGGCCCAGGCCCACCGGACGGTGGCGCAGGTTCGAGTCGCGCGCCTTCTTGACCGCGTAGTAATTGATGTCGATCACGTTATCGAGCATGCGCATCGCGGTCGAGATCGTCTTGCGCAGCTTGTCGTGGTCAATGCCACCGTCCTTCAGGTGCTGGACCAGATTGACCGAGCCGAGGTTGCAGACGGCGATCTCGCTGTCGTTCGTGTTCAGCGTGATCTCGGTGCACAGATTCGACGAGTGCACGACACCGACATGCTGCTGCGGCGAGCGCACATTGCAGGCGTCCTTGAAGGTGATCCAGGGATGGCCGGTCTCGAACAGCATCGACAGCATGCGGCGCCACAGATCCTTGGCCGGCATGCGCTTGAACAGCTTGATCTCGCCGCGGTCGGCCTTGGCCTCGTACTCGACATAGGCCTTCTCGAAGGCGGTGCCGAACAGATCGTGCAGGTCCGGGCAGGTCGACGGCGAGAACAGGGTCCAGTCGCCGCCGTCCATCACACGGCGCATGAACAGATCGGGGATCCAGTTCGCGGTGTTCATGTCGTGGGTGCGGCGGCGGTCGTCGCCGGTGTTCTTGCGCAGCTCCAGGAACTCCTCGATGTCCAGGTGCCAGGACTCCAGATAGGCGCAGACCGCGCCCTTGCGCTTGCCGCCCTGGTTGACCGCGACGGCAGTGTCGTTGACCACCTTCAGGAACGGGACCACGCCTTGCGACTTGCCGTTCGTGCCCTTGATGTGCGAGCCCAGCGCGCGCACCGGGGTCCAGTCATTGCCCAGGCCGCCGGCGAACTTGCTCAGTAGCGCGTTCTCCTTCAGCGCCTCATAGATGCCGTCCAGATCATCGGCCACCGTCGTCAGGTAGCAGGACGACAGCTGCGAGCGGCGGGTACCGGAGTTGAACAGCGTCGGCGTGCTGGACATGAAGTCAAAGCTCGACAGCACTTCGTAGAACTCGATCGCGCGGGTCTCGCGGTCGATCTCGTTGAGGGCCAGGCCCATCGCGACGCGCATGAAGAAGGCCTGCGGCATCTCGATGCGGACATCGTCGATGTGCTGGAAATAGCGGTCGTACAGGGTCTGCAGGCCCAGGTAGTCGAACTGCAGATCGCGTTCGGCCTTCAGCGCCGCGCCCAGGCGGGCCAGGTCGTACTGCGCCAGCTTCTCGTCCAGCAGCTCGGCCTTGACGCCCTTCTTGATATAGCCGGGGAAATACTCGGCATAGCGGCTCTGCATCTGCTCCTGCGTGATCTCGCCGCCGACCACCTCGCGACGGATCGTGTGCAGCAGCAGGCGTGCGGTAGCGCGGCTGTAGCCGGGATCCTTCTCGATCAGGGTGCGGGCGGCCAGGATCGAGGCCTTGTAGACCTCGTCGATCGGCACGCCGTCATACAGATTGCGCTTGGTCTCGGCCAGGATGGGCTCCGGTTTGACGTCGGCACCGAGGTTTTCGCAGGCCGAGACGATCAGGCTTTGCAGATGGGCCAGGTCCAGCGGAATGCGCTGGCCGTTGTCGATCACCGTCAGGCCGGACTCCAGCGCGGCGGCCTGGGCCACCTCACCCTTGGCCACGCGCTCCTGGTAGCGGCGCTCGCGATACAGCACATAGGCGCGCGCCACCTCATGGTGACCACCGCGCATCAGACCCAGCTCGACATGATCCTGCACATCCTCGATGTGGAAGGTACCGCCGCTCGGGCGCGAGCGCAGCAGCGCGCGCACCACGTTCTCGGTCAGGCCGTCGACCGTCTCGCGCACGCTGGCCGAGGCCGCGCCGCTGGTGCCATGCACGGCCAGAAAGGCCTTCATCAAGGCCACCGCGATCTTGCTGGGCTCGAACGAGACCACCGCGCCATTGCGACGGATGATCTGGTAGGCCTGATAAGCGGTCTGCTTGGCCGCGCCGGCCGCTGCGGCGGGCGCGGAGGCGGCAGCGGGAGCGTCCGAGCGGGTCTGGGCTGCTGTGCTTTGCATAATTCCTCGTCTGTCTTGTTCGAATCAGAAATGGCAGGTCCGCGACACGCCAGGGGCGGCCATGGATCTGCGTTCGTTATTGCTGTCGTCGGGGCTTGGGGCTGTGCGACTGCGCGAGCCCACCGGGCAGGCCGGCGAGCCCGCCATCGTCCGCATCGCAAGCCAGGCAGAACACGGCGCTGTACCGGTCACGCTGGGCAAGACGACTGCGAAGGGATAGGGCATTTCAGTGCTTTGCCGAGGCTAGAAGGATAGCATGAAGAAACACTATATCTGGGGCTACCCAGCTCTTCAAGCACTACAGCTAGCGTCAAACCCGCATATCGAACCCGGTTGACCGGCGGCCCTTCACGCGCTAGCCGCGCGCCGCCAAAAGCCTGGCCGGGCCGCCTCGAGGCCGCTCGCATCGCGCCTGCACCCAGCATTGATCGGGGTTTGAAATCCGGGATCCGCGACAGTCTTGGCCTGCAGCGCAAAACCGCCCGCCAGGCCGCGCCAACAAAGGCTTTGCGGAGCGCGCCTCGGTCGGCGCTCAGTGGGCACTCAGTGGGCGTCGGAGCCCTCGCCATCGCCCGAGGTCGAGCCCTCGGTGATGCCCAGCCGTGCCATCCGGTAACGAATCTGACGCAGCGACAAGCCCAGGCTCGCACCGGCGGCCGTGCGATTGAAGCGGTGGCGCTCCAGCGCGCGTAACAAGATGCTTCGCTCGACCTCGTCCAGATAAAGGGCCAGGTCTTGCGGCAGCTCGGCCTGATCGTCGGCCAGATCGGGCAGCGGCGCCGCCGGCGGCGCCTCCAGCACGTCCAGCGCCCCCAGCTGCGAATCATCCAGCAGCGATTCGGGCAGGCCCAGGTCCTCGGCGTCGATCAGCTCGCCACCCGACAGCGCCAGCGCCCGGTGCAGCAGGTTCTCGAGCTCGCGCACATTGCCCGGGAAGGCATAACGCGCCAGTTGCGACAGCGCCGCTGGTGTCAGCCGCGGCACCGGCGACACACCGGCATCGCGGGCGATGCGCTCCAGCACCCGTTCGCTGATCGCGGCCAGGTCCTCGATGCGCTCGCGCAGCGGCGGCACACGGATCTGTATCACGTTCAGGCGGTAGAACAAGTCCTGGCGGAAGCGCCCGGCCGCCACCTCGGCACCCAGGTCTTTATGGGTGGCGCTGAGGATGCGCACATTGACCGGCGCCTCCGCCACCGCGCCGACCGGCCGCACCGAGCGCTCCTGGATCGAGCGCAAGAGCTTGCTCTGCATCGCCAGCGGCAGGTCGCCGATCTCGTCGAGGAACAGGGTGCCGCCATGGGCGGCCTGGAAAAAGCCCTCGCGGTCCTCGTTGGCGCCGGTGAACGCGCCCTTGCGGTAGCCGAAGAACTCGGCCTCCAGCAGCTGTTCGGGAATCGCGCCGCAATTGACCGCGACGAAAGCCTGGCTGCCGCGCACGCTGCTCTCGTGGATGGAGCGCGCCACCAGCTCCTTGCCGGTGCCCGACTCGCCCTGCAACAGTACCGGCGCCATGCTGCGCGCCACCTTCTCGATCAGCGAGCGCACCTGCCGGATCGCGGTCGACTCGCCGGCCAGGCGCTGCAGCGCGCCGGCCGGCGGCGCCGCTGCCGGATCTTCGACGCGCGCGCGCGATGCGGCGGCGG
>NZ_JAQOWX010000153.1:0-10787 GCF_028462495.1 Paucibacter sp. XJ19-41 | reverse complement strand
GCGCTGGCGCGCGCCGACGCACTGCGCCCCGCCGGCCTGCCCGAGGTCCATGAGCTGGACGGGCTGCGCCGTGCACTGGGCGAGGGCCGGCTGGCCCCTGGCTTTCTAGAGCGGCGACTCTGAATCCAGCCCTAGCCCCGCAATAACCCGGTAGGCAGGGTGGCGCCCAGCCTATAGCCTCAGCGCCAAACCCCAAGAGGAGACATGCACATGCCCACTACGATTCCTGCCGACAGCCTGGCCCTGCAGCGCCTGTACCACTGGGAGCGCACCCGCCCGTCCAGCATCACGCTGACCCAGCCCCTGGGCAATGGCCAGGTGCAGGACTTCACCTGGGCCCAGGTGGCCGACGGTGCGCGCCGCATGGCGGCCCATCTGAAGACCCAGGGCTGGGAGCCTGGCGCCAAGGTGGCCATCCTGTCGAAGAACTGCGCCTGGTGGCTGATGAGCGATCTGGCGATCTGGATGGCCGGCTATGTCTCGGTGCCGCTGTACCCGACCTTGGCGCCCGAGACCATCAAGCAGATCCTGAACCACAGCGAGGCCAAGGCCTGCTTCGTCGGCAAGCTCGACGGCTGGGCCGGCATGAAGCCGGGCCTGCCCGCGGGCCTGCCCTGCATCAGCTACCCGCTCTCGCCCGACGATGCAAAAGTCGCCTACGAGGGCTGGGATGCGATCTGCGCCCGCAACCAGCCGCTGCAGGGCGAGCCGCTGCGCCCGGCCGACGAACTGGCCACCCTGATCTACACCTCGGGCACCACCGGCAACCCCAAGGGCGTGATGCATACCTTCGGCGCCTTTGCCTGGGCCCTGCAGGCCGGCCTGGGCCGCATCCCGCTGAATGCCGAGGACCGCATGCTGTCCTATCTGCCGCTGGCCCATGTGGTCGAGCGGGTGCTGGTCGAGCATGGCTGGCTGCGCACCGGCATGCGGCTGTTCTTCGCCGAGAGCCTGGACACCTTCACCGCCGATCTGCAGCGCGCCCGGCCCACGGTGTTCTTCTCGGTGCCGCGGCTGTGGGTCAAGTTCCAGCAGGGCATCCAGGCCAAGATGCCGCCGGCCAAGCTGGCCCGGCTGCTGTCGATTCCCCTGATCGGCGGCCTGGTGCGGCGCAAGATCCTGAAGGCCCTGGGCCTGGATCAGTGCCGCATCGCCGCCGGCGGCGCCGCGCCGATGCCGCTGGCCCTGCTGCAGTGGTACAGCAAGCTGGGTCTGAACATCAACGAGGGCTATGGCATGACGGAGAACCTCGCGGTCTCCCACATCACCGTGCCCGGCACCTTGCAGCAGGGCACGGTCGGCCCGGCCTATGACGGGGTCGACACCCGGCTCGATCCGAAGACCGGCGAGCTGCAGATGCGCAGCCCGGCGCTGATGCTGGGCTATTACAAGGAGCCCGAGCTGAGCCGCGAGGCCTTCACCGAGGACGGCTGGCTGCGTACCGGCGACAAGGCCCAGCAGGACGCGAACGGCTGTCTGCGCATCACCGGCCGGGTCAAGGATTTGTTCAAGACCAGCAAGGGCAAGTATGTGGCGCCCTCGCCGATCGAGGACCGGCTCGGGGCCCACCCGGCGGTCGAGGCCTGCGTGGTCACCGGCGCCAATCTGGGCCAGCCGCTGGGCATCGTGATGCTGTCGCCCGACGCCGCCGAGCGCAGCGGCACCGAGGCCGACCGCCAGCAGCTGATGACCCAGCTCAACCAGCATCTGGACGACGTCAACGCCCGGCTCGACCCGCATGAGCAGCTCGACTGCCTGGTGGTCGTCAAGACGCCCTGGACCGTCGACAACGGCTTCATCACGCCGACCTTCAAGGTCAAGCGCAACCGCGTCGAGGAGGTCTACGGACCGCACTTCGAGGAGTGGGTCGAGAAGCGCAAGAAGATCGTGTTCGGAGACTGATGNCAAGGTCAAGCGCAACCGCGTCGAGGAGGTCTACGGACCGCACTTCGAGGAGTGGGTCGAGAAGCGCAAGAAGATCGTGTTCGGAGACTGATGGCAAGGCGCCGCGGGCTGCTCAAGCGCTGGGCCTGGGCGCTGAAGTCCCAGGTCCTGGCGGTGTATTTTGCGGCCCGCGATCCGGCCGCGCCCGCGGCCTTGCGCCTGCTGGCACTGATCGTCGCCGCCTATGCGCTGAGCCCGATCGACCTGATCCCGGACTTCATCCCGCTGCTCGGCTATCTCGACGACCTGCTGATCGTGCCGCTGGGGCTGTGGCTGGTGGTCCGCTACATGCCCGGGCCGGTGATGGCGCGGGCCCGGCTGCGGGCCGAGGCCTTGCTGAAGAGACCCAGGAGCTGGGCCGCCGCAGCCGTGGTCATCGCCCTCTGGCTGCTGCTGGCCGGGCTGCTGACGCTGTGGCTGGTGAGGACCTTTCCGGCCTGAGCCGGCGGTTCATTCCTGGCTCTTTATGCGTTGATTGTTGATGCTGAAGTGCTGACGGGTGGGACGCAGGAGGACGGGCAGACCTGCTGCTGCGTGTCCCCCGGCCGCTTCGCGGCCTCCTCCTTGACCTCCGCATCAGGCCTGCCCATCCTCCTGCTTGGCGCCGCATTGGGTTTTCTTCGCGGAAACCCAGTGGTGGAGAAGCCGGGATGCGGGTGTGCGCAATTGCGCAGGTCAAGGAGGAGGGCCGCTTGCGGCCCGGGGGACACGGAGCAATTGCGTACACCCGTGTCCCGGCGCAGCCCAGTCCTCGCAGAGGCCATCGCTGCACGATCACGGAGCAAAGAGCCTTCTCTTCGTCCGCTCACTGGCGGCGCAGCCGCTCCAGCTCGGCCGCCATCATGCGCTCGCGCAGGCCGCCGCCGCTCATCAGTGCCAACAGGGTCACCAGGCCGTGGACGGCCAGGCCCAGGCCCCAGCCCCACAGCGGGAACACATGCCAGCGCGGGCCGCCGGTCAGGCTGTTGAGCACAATGAGGCCCAGATTGACCGCGACGAAAACGGTCAGATGCACCAGAAAGCCCATCTTCATGTCGACGCGCTTCTTGGCTTGGTCCCGCAGTTCCTGCTCGGTGGGGGTGCTGATGGTCATGGTGCTGGCTCGGTTTGTGTTGATGGGTCTCATCTTCGGCACCGGCGCTTGGCCCCGCCAGCGGCGGGCGACGAATGGCGAGCCGGCGCCGTGAATCGACGTCGCAACGGCGCGAAGCGGAGCGCGAGCCCGGCTATGCTGGGCGCCGCTGCGAGACAGACCCCTGGGGAGGAAAACAATGCCTGCTTTGTCGCTCCGAGTTGCTGCGCGCCGGCTGCTGCTGGCCACCCTGATAACCCTGCTGCCGGGCCTGGCCGGCGCCCAGTCCGAGGCGCCGGCCTTCACGCCCGCTGAGCTGCAGGCCGCCCAGGCGCTGCGCGCGGCGGCGGCCGATCATGGCCTGGCCTATGAGCTGGTCGATTCGCTGGTCACCGAGGTCGGCGCCCGGCCGGCCGGCTCGCTGGCCGACGCGCGAGCGGTCGAGTGGGCGCTGGCGCGGCTGAAGGCGCTGGGCTTCTCGAATGTGCGGGCCGAGCCGGTGCCGCTGCGCGCCTGGAAGCGCGGCGAGGCCCATGCCCACATCACCGCGCCCTATCCGCACCCGCTGGTGATGACGGCGCTGGGCAATAGCGTGGCCACCGCCAACGAGGGCCTGCATGCCGAGATCGCCTACTACCCCGATCTGGAGGCGCTGAAGGCCGACGCCAGCGAGCGCGCCAAGGGCCGCATCGTCTTCATCGACCAGAAGACCGAACGCACGCGCGATGCACGCGGCTATGGCCGGGCGGTGGCGGCGCGGGCCCAGGGCACGGTCGAGGCCGCCAAGCGTGGCGCGCTGGCCGTGGCGATACGCTCGATAGGCACCGACCGCGACCGCCTGGCCCATACCGGCGCGACCCGCTATGCCGAGGGCATCAGCAAGATCCCGGCGCTGGCCGTCTCGGTGCCCGATGCTGACCTGATCGCCCGGCTGCAGCGTTACGGCCAGCCGGTCAAGATGCATCTGGTGCTGCGCGCCGAGGCCGGCATCGCCGCGACCTCGCACAACGTCATCGCCGAGATTCCCGGCACCGAGCTGGCCGAGGAGGTGGTGCTGCTGGGCGCCCATCTGGACAGCTGGGACCTGGGCCCGGCGCGCTCGACGACGGCGCCGGTGTCGGCATCGTCACCGCAGCGGCCAAGCTGATGCTGGAAGCGAATCTGAAGCCGCGTCGCACCGTGCGCGTGGTGCTGTTCGCCAACGAGGAGAACGGTTTCGACGGCGCGCTGGCCTATGCCGAGCAGTACAAGGCCCAGGTGCACCAGTTCGTCGGCGAGAGCGATCTGGGGGCAGGTCTTGTCTACCGGCTGCAAAGCCGGGTGCGGCCCGAGGCCCTGGGCATCGTGGCCCAGATCGGCCAGCAGCTCGCGACGCTGGGCATCGCCCCGGGCAGCAACGAGGCCACGCCCGGCCCGGACGCCGCGCTGCTGATGCGCCGCCTGAACTGGCCGGCGCTGGAGCTGAGCCAGGACGGCAGCGACTACTTCGACTGGCACCACGCGCCCAACGACACGCTGGACAAGATCGACCCGGCCAAGCTGAGCCAGGCCGTCGCCGCCTGGGCCGTGATGGCCTGGCTGGCGGCGCAGAGCCCGCTGCCCTTCGGGCCGATGCCGGCGGCGCCGGCAGCCAAACCCTGAGGCGCGATGGCCAGCCCGCCCGAACAGCCGCTGGGGTTCAGCTGGCTGCTGCATGAGAGAAAATCCGGGGAGCGACAGTACTTTTGGCTTCATAAGGAACGCATGTGCTGAGCTTGACGAGTAAGCGGTGGGAGGAGCTACAGCATGCTTACGGCTGCGCGGCCAACATTCCCGGGATGCTGGAGCAGTTGGAGTCCCTCCCGGCGTCCGAAGGCAATGCCGAGCCCTGGTTCGGTCTCTGGAGTGCGTTGGCGCACCAAGGGGATGTCTATTCCGCATCCTTCGCCGCTGTTCCGCATGTCGTGGCGGCGCTAGCCACGGCGCCTGTGCAAGCCGATGCATCGTTCCTCCAATTTCCAGCCTGGGTAGAAATCTGCCGGGCGAAAAATGGGGTTGAGATTCCTGAAGATCTCCGAGAGGCCTACTTTGAATCGTTGGCGCGCATTCCCTCTTTGGCAGCGCTGGCGCTCGGGAGCCCGCGAGAGCCTGGCGTTCTAGCCTGCGCTTTATCGGCCATCGCAGCCTCACAGGGGCAATATGCGATCGCCGAAGCAGTGCTTGAATTGGCCGAACCCGAGACTGCCGAGCAGTTTCTACAGTGGGTCTTCAGCCATTGACGCTCAACCCTGCAGTCGTGCCTACCCGCGCCAGTTTTGTCGGCCGAACTCTAATCATGAGCATCGCAGACCCCGTACCCTCGGCCCAGCCACGCGCCCAGGGGCGCGCCGAGCTGCTGTCGATCCGGCCCTGTGACCCATGGGAGCGAGAGCAGCGGGCGCAGACGCTGGACTGGGTGGACACCGGCGCGCCGCTGTGCCGCATCGCCAAGCCGGCCACGCCGCCCCGCCATCTGGTCTCCTACTTCGCGTTGGTGGATGGCGAGCACATCCTGCTGGTGGACCACCGCAACGCGCGCCTGTGGTTGCCCAGCGGCGGCCATGTCGAGCCGCTGGAGCCGCCGCGCCGTACCGTGGCGCGCGAGCTGGCCGAGGAGCTGGACCTGGTGCTGGACGAGTCCGAGGTCGGCCCGCCGCGCTTTCTCACCTGCACCACCACGGTCGGCCTGACCGCCGGCCATGAGGATGTGTCGCTCTGGTACGTCCTGCAAGGCGACCGCCATGCACCGCTGCCACGCTTCGATGCGGGCGAGTTCGAGGCTGTGCGCTGGTTTGCTTTTGACGAGGTGCCGCTGCAGCGCAGTGATCCGCACATGGGGCGGTTTCTGGGCAAGCTGCGGAGCGGGAGGCATCTCGCCCATTCCTGATGCGCCGCAGCTGGCTGTCACAGCGAGTTGAGGAAGGCCAGCAAGGCCTCGCGGTCCGCCTTGGACAGGGCCTCGAAGCGCTGCCGGCTCGCCGTTGCCTCGCCGCCGTGCCAGAGGATGGCTTCGGTCAGCGTGCGGGCCCGGCCGTCATGCAGATAGCCCACCTTGCCGGCATTGCCGGCGACCCGCTCGGTGTAGCCGATGCCCCAGAGCGCGGGCGTGCGCCACATGCTGCCGCTCGCCTGCCCCTCGACCAGGTTGTCGGCCAGATCTGCCCCCATATCGTGCAGCAGCAGGTCGGTGTAGGGCTTGATGATCTGGTTGCGCAACTCGGCAAACTCGGATCCTGAACCCGTCTTCATCTCGCTGACATGGCAGGCGGTGCAACGGTTGTTCTGGAAGATCTTGGCGCCTGCGGCCACCTGGGTCGGATTGACGTCCAGGTAGGGCAGCGGGGCCACGCCCTTGGGGAAGCCGCTGGCCACGCTGCGCTGCGCCGGCACGGCCAGCAGGCCTAGGTAGCGCGTGATCAGGGTCAGGTCGTCCTCGGACAGGCCCCGTTCGACCTTGGCCGGCGCGCACTGGCCCATCAGGCAATCGCGGTTCGGGTAGACCGGGCTGGTGACCGACATGTCGAGCAGGGCCGCGTTGGCGGCCTGGTGGCGCAGGCTGACCTTGGAGGCCTTCCAGCCAAAACGGCCCAGCTTCACCGCACCGGTCTCCGGGTCGTAGGCGTAGTTGGCCTGGCCTTTGACGCCGTCGGCGTCAGGCGTGCTGCGCACGCGCGAGAGGATCTCGGCGTCGGAGACGGCCTCCAGCAGGCCCATGCCTATCATCGGCTGGGCGCTGCGCAGCGAGAACACGCTGGGCGTCGGCCCGTCGAATGCGACCCGGGGCTTGCTCAGCGTCACCGCGGTGCCGTCCGGCAGCGTCACGGTCTTCAGGTCGAAGCCCTCCACACGCACGCTGGTGCCCCAGTCCTGCGCGGCGCCGGTGGCGAGCGAGCGCGCATTCATCTGGACGGCCATGCCGTAGATCGGATGCGGCACCTGCTGCCCGCTGGCGTCGGTCGTCGCGGCGCGCACCGCCATCGTGTCGAGCCGCTGGTTGATCGCGCTCGGCGCCAGGCTGCGGCCGTTGCCGATGTGGCAGGCGAAGCAGGTGGCCTGGTTGAAGCGCGGGCCTTGCAGGCCGACGCCCGCCTGGTTCCGGTCGTTGCCGCTCTCGTTGTGATCGCCGGTCCACATATGGGTGTGGATCCAGCGGCGCCCTTCCATGAAGCGCTGCATGTTCTGCATGCCGATCTGGTTGTTCGGCTGCTGGAACATGAAGCTCGCGTTGTCAGCGTAGTCATAGGACACCGAACCGAGGCCGCCCTGCAGGGTGTCCTCCGGCAGCGGCGCGTTCATCAGGCGTGGCTGCACGCCGTACCAGGGGCGCAGGCCGCTGCCCACCACATAGGTCACCTCGGTGGTGTAGTAGCGGAAGGCGCCGCTGTCGCCGATCGCGTCCATCGCCGCGCGGGTCGAGAAGAACGAGCCGGTGAACTCGATCGCGTCGCCCACCTTCAGCGCACGCGAGGCCACGCTGGCGCCGTTCGGCGCCATCACGCCGTTGGCGTTGGCGGCCAGCGCCCGGTGGCCGGGATAGCTGTCGAGCACGACGCTGCAGCCGTCGTTGGCGCCCTTGACGCCCTTGTAGCCGCCGTTCGGATTGAGCAGTGCGTCCTGCGGCGGCTTTGCGACGATGGCGCAGGCGGCCACATCGTTGAAGCCTGCCGTGTAGGTCGAGCGGTCCAGCAATTCTCCGGGTGACATCCAGCCATAGCCCGTCACACCGGGTTCGTCGAAGCGCCGGAAGAAAGAGTGGCCGCCGCCCCGCTGTGCCTGCTGGTAATACTGGTTGACGACGATGGTCGGCTTGGTGACACCGGCGACCCGGCTGTTGTCGATGAACTCCACGCCCCAGGTGCGGTTCTTGAAGTAGTTGGCGACGAAGTTCAGGTGGGCGCCCGGACCCTTGTCCTGCGGCTTGCCTGTCGCGTCGACGGTCTCGTTGACACCGTAGCCGATCTCGTTCCAGTCCTCGCCACGCTCGCGCGCGTGGCGGGAGCGGCCCACCATGCCGAAGCGGGTGACCAGGGTGCCATCGGGCAGCGAGAACTGCACCGTTTCCAGCGGTGCCTGCGCGGCGGGCGGGGGCGCGAGTGCGGCCCCGTTGGCCGGAAACGGCAACGCCGCCGTGGCGAGCACCGGCAGTGAGTTGTCGCCGCCCGGCGATTTGAATGTCACCTCGAACAAGGAGTAGCCATACTGCGTGGCTCGCGCGACCCCTTGCAGTCGCACATAGCGCACATGGGCGTTAAGGTTGAAGAACTCCTCGGTGCCGCCCTTGCCGCCCACCACGTAGCGGATCTGATACCAGGTCTGGCCATCGTCCGAGCCCTGCAGCGCGTACTCCTTGCCGTGCGCGTTCTCCCAGGACAGCTGTAGATAGCCCAGCTGGGTCTTGGCGCCAAAGTCGAACTGGATCCACGCGGCATCGTCTGCGGCGCTGGACCAGCGCGTGGTCTTGCTGCCGTCGATGGCCAGGGCGGCCGTGTGGGCGCCCTCGACGGCCGACGAGGTCGCCGCGGCCACCTTCACCGCCACGCCCGGCTTGCTGAGGTCGATGCTGCCGACCGGCAATTGCTGCGCGGGCGGGAGGGTCGGGGTTGCCACCGGCGTGGGCGTGGGCAAGGCCACCGGCGCGGCCACCGGTGCGGGCTCCAGCACAGGCTCAACCGTCGGCGCGGAGGCCGGAGGTTCGGGCGCCGGCGACCCACCGATGGGCGGCGCGTCCGCAGGCGGCGAGGTCTCGCTGCCACCGCCGCCACCGCCACATGCCGCAAGCGCGGTGGCAAGCGCGATGAGCAGGGCCGACGTGACCCACGGATGGCGAGGCGCGTGCCGTTGCGGGCCGGCGGCCACGGCGCTGTTGGTCTTGCTGTTCATGTTCAATTCCCGCGGAGGTGCTGACAACGAGGGAAAGGCGACCGAAAGCCATCCCGCCGTTAGTTATCGCTTTGTTTATTTCTTCTTTGTCGTCCGCCAGGCGACGACGGCCGGCCGACTGCGCGAGATGGTGTCAGTGCCCGTGTCTGGGCTGATGTCGACTTGTAAGCGGATATGAATGGCGAGGAACGCACAGTCTTCTGACTCGTGAAATAGCACCGCATTCGGTGCCGTGCGGCTGTGCCGCCTGAGGCAAATGCCGGCTGCTGTGCCTGGCCCTGAAGTCTTGCCGGCAGCGGCGTTAGCGGGCTTTCCCCCTGCCGGATCAGCCCTCCCACCAGTCAGCCGCCATTTCAATCGGAGTTGTTGACGATCAGTTGCAGACGGTTGCAGTTCTGCCCGGCGCCTGGGCTCCTTGTCGCGGGGCTGCGACGTCCCGCATGCACAGGGTCGGGCGGTCATCAAGCCGACTTGGTTCGGCTTCTTCCCGTCATCCTTGAACCATCTTGGCCGCGAGCCAGAACGTCAGGCCGTCCGGCCGGGCTTCGGCGGGGTGCGCATCAAGAAGCTGGCGAACTGCAGATCCGCCGCGACGGCGCCGCGTCGTCACCCTGATGCGCGGCGACCAGGCGCGGCGCCTGCAGGCCGTGCTGGTGCGCTGCGGCACCGAAGCCGATGCCCAGCGGCTGCTGGTGCGGGCGACGGGGAATTACAAGCGGGGGAATGAGAGGCGGGGGTGAGGCGGCACTCGCAGCGGGGGCTGCCTGGGGACAGAGTCTTGGCCGGTTGAGGGCTGTGGCGATGTAAGGGCCGGTCGGTATAGGTGGGTGTGTGAGCAGGTCTTGAGCAAGAATCGTTAACAATCGACAGACAATATGTTGTGCCTCACTTGAAACCTGATGTGATCGGCGAAATTTGCTCGGCGCTCAGTAACGCAGCTATTGAGCATGGCTGCTTTCACGACTGCGTTCATGTTTCTCTCCCGGGGGGCTTTGGCTCGCTTGAGATCAAGGCATGGTCGGATGGTGATCATTCGATCCAGCTACTTGACGGCGACTTCCACACGCATCTGGATCTGCTCGCGGATGAGTACAAGCTCGAACCTGTCGAAGCCTTTGTGCTCTTTGTGAGGAAGCTCCTTAGTGGCGAGCTTTTTCTGATCGAGGAGACATCGGCCGATGGCGTGATACGTCGAACGATTGAGGAGTCGCTAGAGGCGTACCTGCCATACGTCGAGAAGAACTGCACCTACAGGGTCGTGAATGAGGCACAACCCTTCTATCGAGGTGATGCCCAACCGGCTGAGCCGGTCGTCACCCCTTATGTCAAACGATGAGCGTCGTAAATTGAGCTGGAATGCTGCACTGACCATGAGCGTTGTTGCTACGCTGGGCTGCTTTGCCTTCGGAGCGTGGCGCTTCGTCATTGCGCACTCGACCTCTGGTCTCGCCGTGGGGTCGTTTGCCCTGGGGTCAGCGCTCCTGGCGCTGACGGTGGCAACTTGCGTGACTTACGCTTTTGCGCCGTTTGCAATCCTCCGGCAGTTTGGTGGCTCCTTATTGGTTTCGGCCATCGCCTATGTCGGTGTCTTTGCCTACGCAGTGCTTAAACGTCGGCTTGAGTTCGGCAATTTGTTGCTGTTCGCGGTTGTGGGGTTTGTCGGCCTATGTTTCTTCGGGTTCTATGCAGCGCTGCTTGTGGCGTGCTCTTTCGGCGACTGCCTCTGAACCAATGACACCCACCCAGCACCGCGCCCAGATACGCGCCGAGCTGCTGGCTATCCAGCCCTGGGACGCGCTGGAGCGGGAGCAGCTGGCGCAGACGCTGGACTGGGTGGACAGCGGCGCGCCGCTGTGCCGCATCGCCAAGCCGG
>NZ_JAQOWX010000152.1:9808-10945 GCF_028462495.1 Paucibacter sp. XJ19-41 | reverse complement strand
GCTTGGTCTGCCACAGCAGCCATTGCGCGGCCGCGGCCAACACGCGGCCCTCGATGCCGATCGCGTCGCCCGACGCACCACGGAAGAAGCCCGAACCGTCCAGGCGCTCGTCGGCCTGGGAGGCGATGTCGGCCTCCTCGCTCAGGCTGCCGATGCGGCGCGCGGCACGCGCCGTCCAGTAGGGCACCAGGCGCAGCCGCTCCAGCGCCGCCTCGCTGCGCGGGCCGGGCCGATTCCAGATCTCGTTGGGCACCGCGGCGCGGCCCATGCCGTGGATCAGTGCGGCGCGGTAAATGCGCTGCGCCTGCGCCTCGCTCAAGTCAAGCCGCAGCGCGGCGGCGCGCGCCGCCTCGGCCACGCGGCGCGAGTAGCCAGTCAGCCAGGGCAGCTTCAGGTCGATCACATCGGCGATCAGCTCCAGCGGCGCGGTCGGCAGCGGCAGCTGCGCCGGCGCATCGATACAGGCCGGCTCGCTCTCCAGCGTGTGCAGCCAGTCGGCCGCATGCTGGCGCAGCACCGGCAGCCACGCGGCGGGGTAGTGGCGGCCGGCGCGCGCGGCCAGCCCGGCCAGCGCGTGTTCCAGGTCATGGACGCGGCTCTGGATCTCCAGGTCGCTGGCCACTTGGGCCAGCAGCACCTCGACCGGCACCTCGGCGCCGGCGAGCGCGTTCGGCTGGCCGCTGCCGTCCAGCTTCTCGAAGATGCGGCGCAGCGCGCGCTCGATCGGCGGCGGCAGGCCCAAGGTGCGCGCGACATCGCCCGACACCTCGCAATGGATCTGCGCCGCCGGGATCAGCCGGCCGGACAGATGGGCCGGCAGGCCGACCGCCAGCATCGCCTGCCGCCCGCCGACATCGTCGCCGATCACCTCGGCGACCTCGGAGGCGTTGGCGGTGCAGCCGGACCAGCGCAGCAGCGCGACGTAGGCCGCGTTGGCCTGCAGCGAGGCATCCAGGCCCAGCGCCGCCGCCAGCTGCACGGCCAGCCAGGCGCTGCGGGCGGATTGGTCGATCGGCTGACCCATGCTCAGGTCGCCGACAAAGGCAAGCGCCCTGACGGCATCGAAGACCTGGACCTGGGCGTTCGCGAGGACGGGGGCGCTGACGACAGACATGGTGTGCGTTGAACGGAAGCGGG
>NZ_JAQOWX010000152.1:0-9690 GCF_028462495.1 Paucibacter sp. XJ19-41 | reverse complement strand
CAGCGCCCGGCGCCCCCGCCCATCATGCCCTGTTGCTTACTTGACGCTCTGCACCGCGTCCAGGATCACCGCGGCCACCTGGGCCGGCTGCGACTGCTGTGGCACATGGCTGGCCTTGACGGTGCTCAGCTTGGCCTTGATGGCCTGGGCCGTGGCGCGCTGCAGCTCCGGCGCGATCATGCGGTCGGCCTCGGCCAGCAGATACCACGAGGGCTTGTGCTTCCAGGCGGCCACCGAGACCTTGTCGCCGAAGGCGGTACCCAGGATCGGGCCCTGCGTGGCCGCCATCACCGCGGTGGTGGCGGCCGGCAGGTCCTGCGCGAAGTGCTGGCTCATGCCTTCGGGCGTCAGGTACAGCCAGCCGGCGGGATCGGGCGCGAAATGGGCCAGGCCCGAGGGGGTCGGGTAGTTCTTGCCGAGCTCGCCGACGGCCTGGCCGACATCGGGCGCAAAGGCCGCGATATAGACCAGCGCGGCCACCTTCGAGTTGACGCCGGCCTCGGTGATGACCGCGCCGCCCCAGGAATGACCGACCAGCACCACCTTGCCGGGCTGCGCGTCGATCGCGCGCTTGGCTGCGGCCGCATCGTCGGCCAGCGAGCTGAGCGGGTTCTGCACGGCGGTCACGCGCACGCCTTGGGCCTGCAGCAGCGGGATCACCTTGGCCCAGTCGGAGCCGTCGGCAAAGGCACCGTGCACGATGACGACGCTGGGTTTCGCGGCATCAATCGGCGTGGCGGCAGCGGCGGAGCCGGCCATGATGGACGCGGCGAGGCCGAGGGTGGCGAGCTTGAGGAAAGAGTTCATGATGAAGGACGAGACGGGTGGGTTGCTGGAGGCCTCACTGTCTCCCGGCGGCGCCTGCCGCGCCATTGGACGAATGTCCAGTCGGCCGCGCGATGCCGCTGAGCCCGGCAGCAATTGCCGCTGGCGTGGTGGCTGCTCGCGGCCAAAGCCAGTCGTTCAAATCAGTCCGCAATGGGAAGGCGGGCTGAAGACCATATCGGCCGTCCGGCAAGAGCATCGACGGAAATCTCGGAAGCGAGTAGGCTGTGGCTTCCATGGCAAGCAGATAAGGAGGTGATATGCAAACAACTTCTAGGTCCGGGGCAGCCTCCAGCCCTTGAAAGAGGGTCGGAACGGATTCCTACTTCATGTAGCCCGGCGTCTGTAGCCGGACCCGCGGGCGCTCCCCTGTGAAGGGCAGCGCCCGCGTCATTTGCGGGGGCACCGACTCGACATGAAAGGCGGCAGCCAGCGAGCACCCAATGATCCCAATCGGCCGAATGACCAGCGGTCAGCCTCCCTCGTGCCTCGACCTGCTGACGCTGTCGGCGACCAAGAGTCGCTCAGTACCGGCTCCGTTCCGGCATCTCATCTTGGTTATGCTCGCGGTGCCGTAGCCAGCAGGCAGGCACCAGAAAACTGGTCACATCGCGGAATATGCAGCTACGCAGACGGTCAGGCTATCGAAGCTGAAGATCAACCGGGAATTTCTGATGACGCATCAAGGCGCATGCCACTGCGGCGCGGTCCGCCTCACACTCCCCTCGACGCCCGAGGTCGCCACGGATTGCAACTGCTCGCTGTGCCGCAGGATTGGCGGGCCCTGGGTGTACTTCGAGTTCGGAACTGTGATGATCGAAGGTCATCCCGACTCGACCGAAGCCTACGTCCAGGGCGACAAGACCCTGCGCACGATCCGATGCAGGCATTGCGGCTGCGTCACGCACTGGGAGCCGATCGTGACGGAGGCTGGCGCGAGGCATGGCGTCCATCTTGGAAACTTCGACCCAAAGTTGATCGCATCCGTGCAGGTTCGCAAATTCGACGGTGCGGACACTTGGAAGTTCTTGGACGAATGAACAAGCATTTGGCCCCGTGGCGCAGAGTTGGACGATAGTTTGCAAGCCTCATGTACGCCGTATTGAAGGGCAGTAACGGGTCGCATCCGGCGCGGCGGGTGGGCCAGCACGGAGCGCGCGCGTCAGCGCATCGGCATCAGCAGGCGCCCCATCCGGCAGCGCGATGGCAAAGGCATCGGCGAGATGCGGCGAGGGGAGTTGGGCATGGCAGGCGGGGGCAGGTCTTGCGTGGTGGGCCATCCTAGCGGGTGCCGCTGCGGTTAGGCTAAGCGCGTGTCTACGATCCCGTCATGGTGCCCACCTTGCAGACCAGCAACGACAGCAGCGACGACTTCCCCTTCTACAACGGCCAGCCCATCGCGCTGAGCCCGCTCGCCTGGGGCATGCTGATGCTGGCCGTGGTGGCCGGCTTCGCGGCCCTGTCCCTGCCGCTGCCGGCCGGTCCGGCCCGCCTGATCCCGGCCCTGCTGTTCCCACTGATCCCGCTGCTGGCCCTGCGCGCGCTGGCCGGGCCGCACTGGCGCGCCCTGTTCCGGCGGCTCGGTCCGCGCGAGCTGGCGCTGGCCCTGGGCATCGCGCTGCTGAACATCGCGGTGACCGTGGCGATAGGCTGGGTCGTCTCCCGCTGGATAGGCACCCACGCCAACCCAGCGGTCGAGGCGCTGGGCCGGGAGTCGGGCGGCGCGCGTGCGCTGTTCTTCCTGCAGTCGATCCCGCAGCTGCTCGGCGAGGAGCTGCTGACCCTGCTGCCGCTGCTGGCCTTGCTGAGCTGGTTCAGCGGCCACCTGGGCCTGCCGCGCCGGCGTGCGTTGCTGCTGGCCTGGCTGCTGTC
Organism: Paucibacter sp. XJ19-41; assembly: GCF_028462495.1. Lineage (NCBI taxonomy): Bacteria > Pseudomonadati > Pseudomonadota > Betaproteobacteria > Burkholderiales > Sphaerotilaceae > Roseateles > Paucibacter sp. XJ19-41. The sequence continues at coordinate 6,993 of NZ_JAQOWX010000152.1, read as the reverse complement.
GGCCCTGCCCTTCGCGCTGGCCCATCTGCCGACCTACCAGTGGAACCTGGCGCAATGCCTGCTGGTGATAGGCTCGGCCCGGCTGGTGCTGAGCCTGGCCTACCTGCTCAGCAAGAACATCCTGGTGTCGACCCTGGCCCATGTGCTGAACGACTGGATGCTGTTTGGCGGTGCCATCGTGCTGAGCGGTCTGGCCGTCCGGGGCTGAGCGCCGCTTGTGCGCAGCGCGCATAAGCTCCTGCATTCCCCTCATGGGCAGGGCCTGGCTGTTGGGCAGACAATATCCCTCCTGATCAACAAGCCCGGCCCGCCTCACAAGGGCGGCGCGCTCGCCCCATGACACCACGCCTGACCGCCCTCGCCCTGGCACTCGCCCTGAGCAGCCCCACCGTCCTGCAGGCCGCCGCGCCCGCCGGCGTCAGCTGGCAGGCGGCCGCCGCCGATGCCGATATCGAGCGCGCCTTCGCGCAGGCCAAGGCCGAGAAGAAGCCGGTGCTGCTGTACTGGGGCGCCAAATGGTGCCCGCCCTGCAACCAGCTGAAGGCCACGCTGTTCAACCGCCAGGACTTCATCGAGCAGTCGCGCGCCTTCGTCGCCGTCAATATCGATGGCGACCTGCCCGGCGCGCAGAAGCTCGGCAGCCGCTTCAAGGTGCGTGGCTATCCGACCATGATTCTGTTCAGCCCCGAGGGCAGCGAGATCACCCGCCTGCCCGGCGAGGCCGATGCACCCCAGGTCATGAAGGTGCTGCAGCTGGGCCTGGCCGGCGGCCGTCCGGTCAAGGCGGTGCTGGCCGATGCGAAGGCCGGCAAGAAGCTGGCCGCCAACGAGTGGAGGCTGTTGGGCTTCTATTCCTGGGAAACCGACGAGCAGCAGCTGGTGCCGGCCGCTGAGCGGCCCGGGCTGCTGACCCAGCTGGCCGTGGCCAGCCAGGGCGTCGATGCCGAGACCACCACCCGGCTGTGGCTGAAAGCGCTGGCCGCCAGCAACGACGGCCAGGGCGTCAAGGCCGATGCCGCGCTGCGCGAGCGGGTGCGCGCGGTGCTGGCCGACGCCAGGCAGAGCCGCAGCCAGGCCGATGTGCTGACCAACGAGGCCGCCGACATCGTCCGGGCCCTGCACAACGAGCCCGGCGCCGAGCGCCAGGCCCTGGTGGCGGAGTTCGAGACCGCGCTCAAGCGCCTGGAGGCCGATGTCACGCTGTCGCGCGCCGACCGCCTGGGCGCGCTGCTGGCCCGGGTCGGCCTGGCCCGCATCGACCAGCCCAAGACCGAGCTGCACCCCAAGATCGCGCCGGCCCTGCAGCAGGAGGTCAAGACCCATGCGGCCCGCGCCGACCGCGAGATCAGCGACGGCTACGAGCGCCAGGCCGTGATCACCTCGGCCGCCTATCTGCTGGGCCAGGCGGGGCTGTGGAAGGACAGCGACGAGCTGCTGAAGGCCAGCCTGGCCAAGAGCCATTCGCCCTACTACCTGATGAGCCAGCTGGGCGGCAATGCCAAGAAGCAGGGCCGCAACGACGAGGCGCTGCGCTGGTACGAGGAGGCCTTCAACAAGAGCGAAGGCCCGGCCACCCGGCTGCAATGGGGCTCCAGCTACTTCAGCGCGCTGGTCGAGCTGGCGCCGCTGGACGCGGCCAAGATCGAGAAGACCGCTGCCCAGCTCTTCGCCGAGGCCGCCAAGGACAAGGGCGCCTTCTACGAACGCAGCGCCCGCTCGCTGCAGCGCGTCGGCACCCCGCGGGCCCGCGGGGGCGCCGAGGGCCAGCACCAGGCGGTGCTGAACCGGCTCAAGACCCAGCTGAACGGCATCTGCGCCAAGGTCGACAGCGCCGACCAGCAGCGCGCCACCTGCGAAGGCCTGATCAAGGCGCCGGTCAAGAAAACCTGAGCGCCTGCAGCTTGGCGGCCAGGCCCCGGTAGCGGGCCTCGTCGCTGGCCGCCAGATACTCGTCCAGCGGCCGCCAGGCCGCGCCATGCACCTCGGCCAATTGCGGGGCCAGGTCTTGCGTCAGCGGCGCGATCACCAGATAGGCGTAGTCGTGATGCCAGTGATCGCCCTCGCCCTTCTTTGGATTGGCGGCGATCGGATGGCTGTCGATGTCCAGCGGCAAGGCCTGACCCCAGGCCGGGTGAGCGGCGAGATCCGTCACCCCGGTTTCCTCGGCCACCTCGCGCAGCGCCGACCCCCACAAATCCTGCCCCGGCTCGTAATGCCCGCCCGGCTGCAGCCAGCGGCCGATCACGCGGTGGTGTATCAGCAGGATGTGGCGCAGCGACGCATCCAGCACCAGGGCGCTGGTCGTCACATGGCCGCGCATATTGGCACGGCTCAGCGGGTCGCCGGCGTCCTCGTCGAGCTGCGCGCGCAGCGCCGCCAGGCGCGCCGCCTCGGCCGGAAAGCGCTGCAGATAGAGCGCCAGTTGCTGGCGCGCCTGCATCAAGGCATTCGCCGGGCCGTTCCCAAGAATGCCTTGGCCCCCCAGGGGGGCGATCGGCGCCAGCGCCGATCGGGGGCTCCAGAATTTCACTTGATCAGGCCTTCGGCCTTCATCGCTTCCTGCACGGCCGGGCGGGCCGCGACGCGCTCGCGCCAAGCCAGCAGATGGGTGTAGGCGCCGAGCTCGACATGGACCATCTTGGCCCAGTTGCTGACGGTGAACAGATAGGCGTCGGCCACCGTGAACTGATCGCCCATCAGGAATGGCTTGCCGGCCAGCTGGGCGTCAATCCAGCCCAGGCGCTCGGCCAGCTTGGTACGCGCCAGCGCCTTGGCCTCCTCGGGCATGGCCGGGTTGAACAGCGGCGAGAAACCCTTGTGCAGCTCGGTGCTGATGAAGTTCAGCAGCTCCTGCAGGCGGTAGCGCGCCCAGCTGCCATTGGCCGGCGCCAGCTGCTTGTCGGGCACCTGGTCGGCGATGTACTGCACGATGGCCGGGCCTTCGCTGAGGCGCTCGCCGTTGTCCAGCTCCAGCAGCGGCACATAGCCCTTGGCATTGATGGTGTAGAAATCGGTGCCGTCCTGCAGCTTGTGGGTCTTGGTGCTGGCCAGCACCAGCTCGAAGGGCAGACCCGCCTCGCGCAGCACGATGTGCGGGGACAGCGAGCAGGCGCCGGTGCTGTAGTAGAGCTTCATGGGAGTGCCTCCGTCGGGTGTGAGATTGTGTGGGGCCGCAACGATACGATGCTTTCGATTTCTCTGCCCGGCCATGCCCACCGCCCTCGCCGCCCCACTTGCCGATCTGGTGCTGATCCTGCACCTGGCGGTGGTGCTGTTCGTGGTCTTCGGTCTGGTGGCCATCGTCGCCGGCAATGTGGGCAGGCGGCGCTGGCCTGGTGTCAACCGCCGGGGCTTCCGCCTCGCCCACCTGGCGGCGATCGGCATCGTCGCGGCCCAGGCCTGGCTGGGGCAGACCTGCCCGCTGACCCTGCTGGAGAACTGGCTGCGCCGCCAGGCCGGCCAGCCCGCCTACGGCGGTCAGGGCTTCATCGCCGACTGGCTGCACCGCCTGCTGTTCTACAGTGCGCCGGACTGGGTGTTTGCCCTGCTCTACAGCGGCTTCGGCTTGCTGGTGCTGGCCGCCTGGTGCTATTTTCCGCCCCGCCCCCGCAACTCAGGAGACCGGACGCCATGAGCGACAGCCCCTCTTCCAGTTCTGCCTCTGCCGGCAAGACCCAGCTGCACTTTTCCATCATCATCCAGGCGCCGCGCGACAAGGTCTGGCACACGCTGCTGGAGCAAGACACCTACCGCCAGTGGACCGCCGCCTTCGCGCCCAACTCCTGCTACGAGGGCTCCTGGGATGAGGGGGCCGAGATCCGTTTCCTGGCGCCCGGCGCCGGCGGCATGCTGGCGCGCATCGCCGAGCGCCGCGAGCCCGAGTTCATCTCGATCCAGCACCTGGGCATGATCGACGCGAACGGCGTGGTGGACCGCGACAGCCCCATGGTGCGCGCCTGGACCCCGGCCTTCGAAAACTACACGCTGATCGCGCTGGACGCCGGCCGTACCGAACTGCGCATCGATCAAGACATCGCCGCCGACTACGAGGCGATGATGCAGGAGAGGTGGCCCAAGGCCCTGGCGGCGCTGAAGGCGCTGTGCGAATGAGCCGGCTGCCGCTGCTCGCGCTTCTCCTGATCGGCACGCCCGCGATGGCCCTCGACCTCAACGCCCTCTGGACCTACTCCGACCCCGCGCTCAGCGAGCAGCGTTTCCGCGCCGCGCTGGTCCAGGCCAGTGGCGACGAGGCGCTGATCCTGCAGACCCAGATCGCCCGCACACATGGCCTGCGGCGCGATTTCGAGGCGGCGCGCACCGTGCTGGCCGCCATCGAGCCGCAGCTCGCGAGCGCCGGCCCCGAGCCGCGCGTGCGCCATGCGCTGGAGCTGGGCCGCAGCTACAGCTCGGCCACCCATACGCCGGCCACCCAGACCGCAGAGACGCGCGCTCTCGCCCGCGCCGCCTATCAGCGCGCGCTGGAGCAGGCGCGCGCCGCGCGGCTGGACGGCCTGGCGGTGGACGTGCTGCACATGCTCGCCTTTGTCGACCAGGCACCGGCCGATCAGCTGCGCTGGGGCCGCGAGGCGCTGGCCCTGGCTCAGGCCTCCGAGCAGCCGGACGCGCGGCGCTGGCGCGCCACGCTGCACAACAATATCGGCATCGCGCTGCGCGAGCTGGGCCGGCCCGAGGAGGCGCTGGCCGAGTTCCGCACCGCGCTGGCGCTGCGCGAGCAGGCCGGCGAGACGGCGCGGGCCCGCGTCGCGCAATGGATGGTCGCCAACCAGCTGCGTCTGCTGGGCCGCGCCGACGAGGCCCTGGCCCTGCAGCTGGCGCTGGCGCAGGCCAACGCCGCAGCCGGCGCGCCCGACCCCTATGTGTTCGAGGAGCTGGAGGCGCTGTACCGGGCGCGCGGCGATGCGGACCGGGCCGATCACTACGCGCAACGGCTGCGCGCCGCCGGCAAGCCCTGACGGTGCCCCTCAGGGGCGCGTCTGGCCGTCGTGACGCGCGCGCTTGATGCTGCGGCTGTTGCGGTCCTGGCGCTGCTCCAGCCGCAGCGCCTCCTTGCCGGTGACGCGGCCATCGGCCTCGACTCGCTGCTCCAGCCGGGCGGTCCTGGCCTGCTGGTGCTCCAGGCGCAGTTGCTCGCGACGGGTCAGCTGGCCGGACTCGATGCCGGCCGCGATGCGGCCGGTCTGGCGCTCCTGGCGCTGATCGACGCGTTGCTCCTGGTTGTCGGCCCAGCCGGCATGGGCGCTGCCGACCGCCAGGCTCAGCGCGGCCATGGAGATGAAGATGCTGCGAACCACAGTCATGGTGCTTCCTTTCGGGGTTGAGAAGAAAAAGCTGGTCTACGGCGCTTGAACCCGCGCCAGCCGGCCGGCTTACGGCCTGGCGGCAAATCCCTGCACACCGCTCGGATTTGCCGTAAGAGACTGCGGCCGGCCGGGTTCAACAACGATGCAAGCCCCTGCCCTCGCCGCCCATCGCTTCGGTTATGCCGAGACCAGCCTGCGCGCCATGCAGGCCGACCCGCGTGCCTGGGTCCAGGCCCAGTTCGCTGTCGATCGGCAAGACCCGACCCCTTTCGACGCCAGCGGCCTGCCCGGCAGCGCGAACGCGCTGGCGCTGAGCGCCGAGCTGCTGCAGGCGCTGCGCCAGCCGGACGGGGCCGAGGCGGTCCGTGAGGCCAGGCAGCGCCTGCGCGCGCTGAACGCCGCCGGCCTGCAGCGCCGCTGGCAGCACATCATCACAACCGAGTCGCCGGTGGCCGAGCGCTGGGTGCAGTTCTGGGCCAATCACTGCTGCGTCGCGGCCACCAAGCTGGCGGTGGCCGGCCTGGTGTGGCCGCATGAGAACGAGGCGATACGCCCGCAGGCGCTGGGCCGCTTCGAGGATCTGCTGCGCGCCTCGACCCTGCATCCGGCGATGCTGCTGTACCTGGACAATGCGCAGTCGATAGGCCCGCAGTCGCGCGCCGGCCGGCGCCGCGAGCGTGGCCTGAACGAGAACCTGGCGCGCGAGCTGCTGGAGCTGCACACGCTGGGAGTGGGTGGCGGCTACACCCAGACCGACGTTACCGAGACCGCCCGCCTGTTGACCGGCTGGACCGTGCGCCTGCGTGGCGACGGCCGCGCCGGCTTCGAGCCGGCCCTGCACGAACCGGGGCCGAAGACGGTTCTGGGCAGGCGCTATCCGGAAGGCCCGCAGGCCCTGGACCTGCTGCTGGCCGATCTGGCCCGCCACCCGGCCACGGCCCGCCATCTGGCGCTGAAGCTGGCCCGGCATTTCGTCACCGACGATCCGCCGGCCGCCCTGGTCGACGCGGTGGCCGCCCGCTTCCTGGCCAGCGACGGCGATCTGCGTGCCACCGCGCAGGCCCTGTTCTCCCATGAGCAGAGCTGGCGCGCCGAGCATCGCCCCAAGTTCAAGCGGCCCGAGGAGCTGCTGCTCTCGGCCCACCGCATGCTGAAGCTGCCGATTGGCCCGCAACAGCTGGCTGCCGCCAGCCAGGCCTTGCTGGCGATGGGCCAGGCACCGGGTCGTGCGCCCTCGCCGCAGGGCTGGCCCGACCGCAGCGAGGACTGGCTCTCGCCGGACGCGCTGCTCAAGCGGGTGCAATGGGCCGAGCGCTTCGCCCAGGACCATGCCGATGCGGCCGATGCCCGGCTGCTGGCCCCGCTGAGCCTGGGCCCCGATCTGGGCGCGGCCACGCGGCAGCAGATCGATCGCGCAGCCAGCCCGGCCCAGGCGCTGGCGCTGTGGCTGGCCAGTCCCGACTTCCAACGGAGGTGAGCAGATGATGACGCGCATCGACACACAACGCCGGCTTCTGCTTCAAGGCCTGGGGCTGGCCACCCTGCTGCCGACCCGCCTGGCCCTGGCCGCCAGCAACGGTACGTCACCCGAGGCGCCGCGCCTCGTCGTCGTGATGCTGCGTGGCGCGCTGGACGGGCTGGCGGCGGTGCCGGCCCCCGGCGACCCGGCCTG
>NZ_JAQOWX010000151.1:0-11019 GCF_028462495.1 Paucibacter sp. XJ19-41 | reverse complement strand
CTCGGTGACGACGGCGCCGCCGGCCGCCTTCCAGGCCGCCAGCCCGCCGTCCAGCAGGCGCAGGCGCTCGGGCGCGACGCCGTGGCGGTGCAACTCATAGAACAGCCAGGTGGCCAGCATCGTGCCGCCCTGGTCATGGATCACGATCAGCTGCTCGCTGGCATGGCGCAGGCCCCAAGTCCGCATGCGGGCCTGCATCGTCGCGGCGTCCACCTCGCGGGCGCCGTAGCTGTAGAAGTCCACGCTGACCGCGCCAGGGATGTGGCCGGCGCCATGCTGGCGGGTCGGCGAGGCGTCGAGTAGCAGCGGCGGCGCGGCGCTGGCCAGCGCCTGGCGCAGCCAGGCGGCATCGACAAGGGGGCTGCTCGCCTGCGCTGCGAACGATGTGCAGAGGCTGAAGGAAAGCAGCATCCAGTGGATCAGGAACTTGGCCACGGCAGGGCTCCGGTTGAGACGGTCGTGCACTGTGGCTCGTCGCCGCGCGGTCGGCGAGCCGACTGCGACAGGCTGCAGCCGCAGCAGGACAGTCCGCAGCGGCGCCCGACGGACGACGCACCTCGCAGACGCAGCAGACAGGCTCTCAGCCTTGGGCCGCCAGCACCTCGACGCGCAGTTGCTCGGTCAGCTCGCGCTTGAGCGCGGCGAACTCGGGTGCGGTCTTGATCGAATAGTGGCGCGGGTGCGGAAAAGGCGATGGCAGGTCGCTCTTGATGCGTCCGGGCCGTGCGCTCATCACGACCACGCGCGAACCCATGAAGATGGCCTCGTCGATGTCGTGGGTCACAAACAGCACCGTCTTGCGCTCGCGCTCCCAGATGCCCAGCAGCAGCTCCTGCATCAGCTCGCGGGTCTGGTGGTCCAGCGCGCCGAAGGGTTCGTCCATCAAGAGCATGCGTGGCTGGTTGGCCAGCGCCCGGGCCAGAGCGGTGCGCTGCTGCATGCCGCCGGAGAGCTGCTTGGGGTAGTGCTTGTCGAACTTGGCCAGGCCCACCTGGGTCAGAAAGCTCTGGGCGATCTCGACCGCCTGGGCACGTGCCATGCCGCGCTCGCGCAGGCCGAAGCAGACATTGTCCAGCACCGTCAGCCAGGGGAACAGCGTGTAGCACTGGAACACCATGCCGCGGTCGGCGCCGGGGCCGGTGACGGCCCGCCCGTCCAGCAAGACCTGACCTCCGCTGGGCGCATCGAGCCCGGCAACGATGCGCAGCAAGGTGCTCTTGCCGCAGCCCGAGGGGCCAAGGATGGTGACGAAGTCGTTCTCGGCCACGTCCAGATCGGTGGCCTGCAGGGCCACGGTTTGCTGGCCGCCGGCGGTGGTGAAGGTGCGCGAGACGCCGCGCACGGACAGGATGTTGTTGTCGCTCATTTACCTAGCTGCGCCCACGGAAACAGCGCGCGGTTCGCGGCCTTGAAGGCGTAGTCGCTGACCAGGCCGATCAGGCCGATCACGATGATGCCGAAGATGATCTGGTCGGTGGCCAGGAGGGCCTGGCTGTCGGTGATCATGTGGCCGATGCCGCTTGAAGCACCGATCAGCTCGGCGACGATCACATAGGTCCAGGCCCAGCCCAGCACCATGCGCAGGATCTCGGCGATTTCGGGCGCGGCCCCGGGCAGCAGCACGCGCTTGAGCAGGCCCGCGTCCGAGACGCCCAGCGTGTAGGCGGCCTCGACCAGATCGCGCCGGGTATTGCCCACCGTCACCGCAATCATCAGGGTCAGCTGGAAGAAGCTGCCGATGAAGATGACTGCCAGCTTCTGCGCCTCGCCTATGCCCACCCACAGCATCAAGAGCGGAATGAAGGCCGAGGCCGGCAGGTAGCGGGCGAAGGAGACAAAGGGCTCGAAGAAGGCCTCGATGGGCTTGTAGGCCCCCATCAGCACGCCCAGCGGCAGCGCCAGCGTGGCGGCGATTACAAAGCCGCCGAGCACCCGCCAGACCGTCATGGCTATGTCGACCGCGAAGCCCATCTCGGTCAGCAGCACATAGCCTGAACGAAGCATGCTCAGCGGGTCGGCCAGAAACGTCTTCTCGACAAAGCCGCCAAAGGTGGCGATGGCCCAGACGGTGACGAAGAGGACGAAGAAGGACAGACCCAGGGCCACGCGGGCCCCGGGCGATACCGCTTGCAGTGGACGCATGCCGACTTACTGGATGAAGCGCGTGTCGGCCAGTTTGCTCAGGTCCGGAATGGCCCTGATGATGCCCACCTCCAGCAGCAGTTCGGCCGCTTCCTTGCTGAAGGTTGCATGCTCGCCGGCGAAGAACTTCTGGTTGGCGGCCTTGTCCTGCCAGCGCAGATAGGCCTGGCTCTTCTCGAAGGCCTCGCCGCTTTGCTTGACGTCGGCGCCCATGATCTCGAAGCTCTTCTTCGGGTCTTTCTTGATCAGCTCCAGGGCCTCGAAATAGCTGTCGGCCAGAGCCTTGGCCGCCTTGGGGTTCTCGGCCAGGAATTTGGGCGTGCAGCCAAAGGTGTCCATCACCATCGGATAGTCCAAGGTGGTGGCGATGATGGTGCCGGCCTCGGGTTTGGCACGCACGCCGGAGAGATAGGGCTCGTAAGTCATGCCCGCATCCAGGCCACCGGTGCCGGCGATGAAGGCATTGGCGGCGGCCTGCGGCTCCAGGTTGACGACCTTGACGTCCTTGATCGAGATACCGTTCTTCTTCAGCATCCAGGCCAGGCCGAAATAGGGCGCGGTGCCCGGCGCGCTGGCGGCCACGGTCTTGCCCTTCAGATCGGCGATCTTGGCGATGCCGGGTTTGACGATCATGCCGTCGGCGCCGTAGCTCTTGTCGAGCTGGAAGATCTGGGTGGTGGCCACGCCATTGGCGTTCCAGACGATCCAGGTCTCGACGGTCGTTGCCGCGCACTGCACATCACCGGAGGCGATCGCCAGATGGCGGTCCTTCTGCGGAATCTTCTTGATGCTGACGTCCAGGCCGTTCTTCTTGAAGATGCCGGCCTCCTTGGCCAGGGTCAGCGGCGCGAATCCGGTCCAGCCGGAGATGCCGACGCCGACCTTGGTCTCCTGGGCCTGGGCGGCGGTGGCAAGCGAAGCGGCAAGGGCAAGCAGCGACAGCGTCTTCTTCATGGTCAGCGGTTCTCCGTGGCAGGGGTGTCCATCATGGTGCGTGCCGCCTGGTTTGCGTCCCCGGGATTCACCCGGGGTGGCGCAAAAAAGCCGGCACGCGGCCGGCTCCTTGCTGCTGCTGTTGGGCAGGCTCAGGGCAGCACGACGATGCTGCCTTCCCTTTGCACGAGTCGTGCCAGCTCGCCGGCAAACACCAGCTCGGTCGCACGCTCGATATCCGGCGCCAGATAGTGGTCCTCGGGCATCGGCGGGCAGACGCTGCGCACCAGCGCGTGCACCTCTTCGAGCGCACGCGAGCTCTTCAGCGGGCGCAGGAACTCGATGCCTTGCGAGGCCGCCAGCAGCTCGATGCCGATGATGTGGGCGGTGTTGTCCAGCATCGGGCCCAGGCGGCGCGCGCCGAAGGTGGCCATGGACACATGGTCTTCCTGGTTGGCGCTGGTGGGAATGGAGTCCACGCTGGCCGGGTGGGCCAGGCTCTTGTTCTCGCTGGCCAGCGCGGCGGCGGTCACATGGGCGATCATGAAGCCGGAATTGAGGCCGGCGTTTTCGGTCAGGAAGGGCGGCAGGCGGGAGACGCTGGTATCGATCAGCATCGCGATGCGACGCTCGGCGATGGCGCCGACCTCGGCGATCGCGCAGGCCAGCGCATCGGCGGCCAGGGCCACCGGCTCGGCGTGGAAATTGCCGCCGCTGACCATGGCGGCCGAGCCGTCCTCGTTGGCGAAGACCAAGGGGTTGTCGGTGACCGCGTTTGCCTCGCGCAAGAGCACGTCACGGACATAGCGGGCCTGATCCAGGCAGGCACCCATCACCTGGGGCTGGCAGCGCAGGCAGTAGGGGTCCTGGACCCGCTCGTCGCCCTCGCGGTGCGAGGCGCGAATCTCGCTGCCGGCCAGGATCTGGCGGTAGGCCTGGGCGGCCTCGATCTGGCCGGGCTGGCCGCGCACCGCATGGATGCGGGGATCGAAGGGGCCATCGCTGCCGCGCGCGGCGTCCAGGCTCAGCGCGCCCGAGACGATGGCCGAGGCATAGACCTTCTCGAAACGCAGCAGCCCTTCCAGCGCCAGCGCGGTCGAGGTCTGGGTGCCGTTGATCAGGGCCAGGCCTTCCTTGGCCTGCAGCACCAGCGGCTTGACGCCGGCCTTCTCGAGTTCGGCCAGCGCCGGGCGGCGCTGGCCATCGACCAGCATCTCGCCTTCGCCCATCAGGGCCAGGGTCATGTGCGACAAGGGGGCCAGATCGCCCGAGGCACCGACCGAGCCTTGCGCCGGCACATAGGGCACCAGGCCGGCGTTGAAGGCGTCGAGCAGGCATTGCACGACCTCTTCGCGCACGCCGGAGAAGCCGCGCGCGAGCGACGCTGCCTTGGTGGCCAGCATCAGACGCACGACCGAGGGTGCTAGCGGCGCGCCGACGCCGACGCAGTGCGAGCGGATCAGATTGCGCTGCAGCGTGGCCAGGTCTTCCTTGCTGATGCGGGTGCTGGCCAGCTTGCCGAAGCCGGTGTTGACGCCGTAGACCGGCGCGTCGCCGGCCGCTGCGGCCTGCACGACGGCGGCGCTGCGGCGGATGATGTCGGTAGCGCTGGCGTGCAGGCTGAGTGTGATGCCGCCATTGCGGATCGCGCGCAGCTGATCGAGCGTCAGTTCGCCCGGAGTGATTTCCAAGTTCATTTTCTTTTCCTTCTTACTTCGTGAGCATCGGCAGGTTCAGGCCGCGCTCTTTGGCGCACGCCTGGGCCTGCTCATAGCCGGCATCGGCATGGCGCATCACGCCGGTGCCAGGGTCGTTGAACAGCACGCGCGCGATGCGCTTGTCGGCCGCCTCGCTGCCGTCACAGACGATCACGACGCCGCTGTGCTGGCTGTAGCCCATGCCGACCCCGCCGCCATGGTGCAGGCTGACCCAGGTGGCGCCGCCGGCGGTGTTCAGCAGCGCGTTCAGCAGCGGCCAGTCGGAAACGGCGTCCGAGCCGTCCTTCATGCTCTCGGTCTCGCGGTTGGGGCTGGCGACCGAGCCGCTATCCAGATGGTCGCGGCCGATCACGATGGGCGCCTTCAGCTCGCCCTTGCGGACCATTTCGTTGAAGGCCAGACCGGCGATATGGCGTTCGCCCAGGCCCAGCCAGCAGATGCGCGCCGGCAGACCCTGGAAGGCGATGCGCTCCTTGGCCATGTCCAGCCAGCGGTGCACGCCGGCGTGATGCGGGAACAGTTCCTTGATCTTGGCGTCGGTCTTGTAGATGTCCTCGGGGTCGCCCGAGAGCGCCACCCAGCGGAAGGGGCCGCGGCCCTCGCAGAACTGCGGCCGCACGTAGGCGGGCACGAAGCCGGGAAAGTCGAAGGCGTTCTTGACGCCCTCATCAAACGCGACCTGGCGGATATTGTTGCCGTAGTCCACGGTCGGGATGCCCATGGCCTGGAACAGCAGCATGGCCTTGACATGCTCGGCGGCGCTCTTGGCGGCGGCGGCCTTCAGCTCGGCATGCTGGGCCGGGTCGGCGGCGGCGGCCTTCCACTGCTCGACGCTCCAGCCGGCCGGCAGATAGCCGTTGATCAGGTCATGGGCCGAGGTCTGGTCGGTCACCAGATCGGGCTTGATGGCGGTGCCGGCCTTGCAGCGCTCGGCCAGGGCCGGCAGGATGCGCGCGGCATTGCCCAGCAGCGCAATGGAGACGGCCTTGCCCTCGGCGGTGTACTTGGCGATGCGGGCCAGCGCGTCGTCCAGGTCGCTGGCCTGCTCGTCGACATAGCGGGTCTTCAGGCGGAAGTCGATGCGCGACTGCTGGCACTCGATGGTCAGCGAGCAGGCGCCGGCAAAGGTCGCGGCCAAGGGCTGCGCGCCGCCCATGCCGCCCAGGCCGGCGGTCAGGATCCAGCGCCCGACCATGGAGCCACCGAAGTGCTGGCGACCGGCCTCGGCGAAGGTCTCATACGTGCCTTGCACGATGCCCTGGCTGCCGATATAGATCCAGCTGCCGGCCGTCATCTGGCCATACATCATCAGGCCCTTGCGGTCCAGCTCGTTGAAATGTTCCCAGTTGGCCCAGGCCGGCACCAGATTGCTGTTGGCGATCAGCACGCGCGGCGCATCCGGATGGGTCTTGAACACGCCAACCGGCTTGCCCGACTGCACCAGCAGGGTCTCGTCCTCGTCGAGCGCCTTGAGCGACGCCAGGATGGCGTCGAAGCAGTCCCAGTTGCGGGCGGCCTTGCCGATGCCGCCGTAGACCACCAGGGCGTCTGGGTTCTCGGCCACCGCCGGGTCCAGATTGTTCTGCAGCATCCGGTAGGCGGCTTCGGTGAGCCAGCTCTTGCAGGCGAGGGTGGTGCCGGTGGGGGCGCGGACGGTGCGGGCTTGCGAGCTCATGCGGATCTCCTGGGGCTGGAAGGAATGGCGCGAACTTTAGTTGTCTATACAAGTACAGTCAAGTAGGATGGGCGACATGGCAAGCAGCACAAGCGCACCGGCGCCGCAGTACCTGAAGGTCAAGAATCATTTGCGCGAGCACATCGCGTCCGGCCACTGGGTGGCCGGCGATCTGCTGCCCTCGGAGGCCGAGCTGGTGGCGCAGTTCGGCGTCAGCCGCATGACGGTCAACCGCGCGCTGCGCGAGCTGAGCCAGGAGGGCATGATCGAGCGGGTGCAGGGGGTCGGCACCTTCGTGGCCCAGCTGCACCGCATCTCCAGCACCCTGACGGTGCGCGATGTGCATGACGAGATCGCCGCGCGCGGCCATCGCCACGAGTCGCGCGTGCACCTGCTGGAACGGCTCAAGGCCACGACCGAACAGGCGGCCGACTTCGGCCTTAAGGCCGGCGCCACGCTGTTCCACAGCGTCATCGTCCATCTGGAGAACGGGGTCGCGATCCAGTGCGAGGACCGGCTCGTGAACCCCGCCTGCGCACCCGACTATCTGGGCCTGGACTTCGCGACGGTAACGCCGACCCACTATCTGCTGGAAGTGGCGCCGCTGTCCGAGGCTCGGTATACGATTGAATCGACCTTGCCCAGCGAACTGGAAGCCCGGCTGCTGGGCATTGGCAAGCGTGACCCCTGCCTGGTCGTCAAACGCCGCACCTTCAGCCGCGGGCTGACCGTGACGACGGTGCGACTGACCCATCCGGGATCTCGTTACTTGCTCGAGGGGAGTTTTCAGGCATGAGTTGGAGCACGGTTTCCGCACAAGACCTGGCGCCGCAGCGCTGGAAGAACGGGGGCGGCTGGACCCGCGAGCTGCTGGCCTGGCCGCGGCCCGATCAATGGCTGCTGCGCATCAGCGTCGCCGACATCGAGGCCGACGGTCCGTTCTCGGCCTTTCCCGGCGTCGATCGCTGGTTCGGCGTGCTGCAGGGTGGTGGCGTCGAGCTGCTAGGCCGCGCGCTGCGCTGCGGCGATGGGCTGCTGGCCTTCGACGGCGCGCTGGCGCCCGACTGCCGGCTGCTGGACGGCATGACGCGCGATTTCAATCTGATGCACAGGCGCGGCCATGGCCGCGTCGAGGTCGTGCCGGCCGACGGCGCGCTGCTGCCCGAGGGTGTGCAATGGCTGGGCCTGTTCACCGCCTGGGACGGGGTCTTGAGTCACGGGGGCCGTAGCATGAATCTGGCACCGATGAGCCTNAGGGTGTGCAATGGCTGGGCCTGTTCACCGCCTGGGACGGGGTCTTGAGTCACGGGGGCCGTAGCATGAATCTGGCACCGATGAGCCTGGCCTGGTGCGAGGCGCCGGTCGCGCAGCGCTGCGAGTTCAACAGCCCGACGCCGGGTGCGGCCTGGTGGTTGGTCCTCAGGGCTGAGGGAGAGACAGCATGAGCCGGGTCGTGTGGCGCAATGGCCGGCTGGCCACCATGGCCGGCGATCAGCCCTGGGGCTGGATAGCAGACGGTGCCCTGGTCACCGAGGGTGAGCGGCTGCTGTGGGTCGGCGAGGCCGAGCAGATCCCGGACCTGGACTTCGACGCCGAGCACGATCTCGGCGGTGCGGTCGTGACGCCGGGCCTGATCGATTGCCATACCCATCTGGTTTACGGCGGCCAGCGCGCCCGCGAGTTCGAGCTGCGCCTGCAGGGCGCCAGCTACGAGGAGATCGCGCGGGCCGGCGGCGGCATCCGCTCGACGGTGGCCGCCACCCGCGAGGCTGGCGAGGATGAGCTGCTGGCGCTGGCCCAGCGTCGCCTCGATGCCTTGCTGGCCGAGGGGGTCACGACGATAGAGATCAAGTCCGGCTACGGCCTGAGCCTGGAATCTGAGGCGCGCAGCCTGCGCGTTGCGCGCCGGCTGCGTGGCGCCGATGTGCGCTGCAGCTATCTGGGTGCCCATGCCCTGCCGCCGGAGTTCGAGGGCCGGCAGGATGACTATGTCGAGGCCGTCTGCGACTGGATGGTCAGGCTGCAGCAGGACGGTCTGGTCGATGCGGTCGATGCCTTCTGCGAGGGCATAGGCTTCACCCCCGCACAAACGAGACGTGTCTTCGAGACGGCGCGGCGCCTGGGCCTGCCGGTCAAGCTGCATGCCGAGCAGCTCAGCGACCAGGGCGGCACCCAGCTGGCCTGCGAGTACCAGGCCTTGAGCTGCGACCATCTGGAGTATCTGAGCCCCGAGGGCGTTGCCGCGCTGGTGGCCAGCGGCACGGTGGCCACGCTGCTGCCTGGCGCCTACTATTTCTTGCGCGAAACCAAGCTGCCGCCGGTGGCGGCGCTGCGCGCGGCCGGCGTGCCTATCGCGATCTCGCCCGACCACAACCCCGGCACCTCGCCGACCCTGTCCCTGCTGCTGATGCTGAACATGGCCTGCACCCTGTTCCGCCTGACGCCCGAGGAGGCGCTGCGCGGCGTCACCGTCAACGCCGCCCGAGCCCTGGGTCTGGGCGACCGGGGCCAATTGGTCGCGGGCCAGCGCGCCGATTTCTGTGCCTGGGACATCGCCCATCCCAATGAACTGGCTTACTACTTTGGCCGCAACCCGCTGCGCCGGGCAGTGCGGGCCGGAAAGATACGATGATGAGCAGCAAGGTTTTCACTCTGCAGCGCGGCAGCACACCGCTGCTGATCAGCATGCCCCATGTGGGCACCGCCATTCCCGAGGACCAGCGCGGACGCTACCAGCCCCGTGCGCTGCAGACCGAGGACACCGACTGGCATCTGGAGCGTCTTTACGGCGGCATTGCCCAGGAGCTGGGCGCTGGCCTGATCGTCCCGCACTACTCGCGCTATCTGATCGATCTGAACCGCCCGCCCGAGGACACGCCGATGTATCCGGGGGCATCGAATACCGAGCTGTGCCCGACCCGTTTCTTCAGCGGCGAGCCGCTGTATCTGGACGGCCAGGCCCCCGACGCTGCCGAAAAGCTGCGCCGCCGCGAGACCTATTGGCGGCCTTACCACGAGGCCTTGGAGGCCGAGCTGGACCGGCTCAAGGCGGCCCACGGCTATGCCCTGCTGTTCGATGCGCACAGCATCTAGTCCGAGCTCCCCTGGCTGTTCGAGGGCAGGCTGCCCGATCTGACCCTGGGCACGGCTGAGGGCCGCTCCTGCGACCCTGCCATCACCGCGTCCTTGGGTCAGGTGCTGGCCGGGCAGGGCGACTTCAGCCAGGTGGTCAATGGCCGCTTCAAGGGCGGCTACATCACCCGCCACTATGGTCGGCCGGACCTCTCCCAGCATGCGGTTCAGCTGGAGATGTGCTGGCGTTGCTATATGCAGGAACAGCCGCCCTATGCCTATGACGAGGCCGCTGCGGCCGGCGTGCAGCCGCTGCTGCGCCGCCTGTTGCTGCAACTGCTGAGCTGGAAGAAAGCATGAACACCGGTGCCAAGCAGTTCTGGGCACCGCAGGCCTGGCTTGACGGGCGCTGGCAGGGCCAGGTCTTGATGCATGTCAATTCGTCGGGGCACTGGAGCGGCTTCGAAGCCGGTCGTCCGGCGCTGGACGATGCCCTGCGGCTGGACGGCCCGGTGATCCCCAGCCTGGTCGATGCCCACAGCCATGCCTTCCAGCGCGCCTTCGCCGGCCTGGCCGAGCGGCGCGAGGCCGGTGATGATGACTTCTGGAGCTGGCGCGACCGCATGTACGGGCTGGCACTGCGCATCACGCCGGCCCAGCTGCAGGCCATCGCGGCCCAGCTCTATCTGGAACTGCTCAAGGGCGGCTACACCCAGGTCTGCGAGTTCCACTATCTGCAGCACCGTGAGGACGGCAGCGCCTATGGGCCCAACAACGGCGACGAGCTGGCGATGAGCTGGGCGCTGGCCGATGCGGCCGCCCAGGTCGGGCTGGGCCTGACGATGCTGCCGGTGCTGTATGCCCATGCCGGTTTTGCTCAAGCCGAGCTGCGGCCCGACCAGCGCCGCTTCGCCAGCGACGCCGACTGGGTCTGGGCCGCCAGCCGACGCCTCAACGCGGCCGGCCGGCCGCTGCTGAATGCCGGCGTGGCCCTGCATTCGCTGCGCGCCGC
This sequence comes from Paucibacter sp. XJ19-41, assembly GCF_028462495.1. Classification (NCBI taxonomy): domain Bacteria; kingdom Pseudomonadati; phylum Pseudomonadota; class Betaproteobacteria; order Burkholderiales; family Sphaerotilaceae; genus Roseateles; species Paucibacter sp. XJ19-41. The sequence continues at coordinate 467 of NZ_JAQOWX010000151.1, read as the reverse complement.
CCATGCCGAGGACATCCGCCGGCTGCAACAGCTGGTCGGGGATGCGGACCTGCCCATCCATATCCATATCAGCGAGCAGCAGCAGGAGGTGGCCGATTGCCTGGCCGCGACCGGGCAGCGGCCGATGGCCTGGTTGTGCAGCGAGTTCGCGCCCGATGCGCGCTGGCAGCTGGTGCATGCGACCCACAGCCTGCCCGAGGAGATCGATGCGGTGGCGGCCAGCGGCGCCGGTGTCGTGATCTGCCCCGGTACCGAGGGCAATCTGGGCGACGGCCTGTGCGATCTGCCGGGCTGGCTCGCCAGCGGCGCACCGATCAGCCTGGGTTCGGACAGCCATGTGACGCGCGGCTGGGTCGAGGAGCTGCGATGGCTGGAGTATGGCCAGCGCCTGGGCCTGCGCCAGCGCAATGTGGCCGCGCAGCCGCGCCGCGAGCCCTCGACCGCCGCGCGCCTGTTCGAGGCCTGCC
>NZ_JAQOWX010000150.1:0-11183 GCF_028462495.1 Paucibacter sp. XJ19-41 | reverse complement strand
GCCGCGTCCAGCCGGCCGACCCGGAAGCTGGGGGCCTCGTCGCGCCAGGCGGCGGCCAGCTGCACGGCGGCGCCGTCGGCCGCCCGGGCCAGCCCGCCGCCCAACAGGCCGGCGCCCAGGGTCAGGACTTGCCGACGATCAATCACCATCGGCGTCCGAAAAGCCCAGGCTCAGATCCAGCGCCGGCGCCACCTGCTCCTGGACCAGGCGCTTGAGCGCTTCCAGCGCCTTGGCGGCAGCCAGCACCGGCGCCGGCTTGGCAGGGTGCAGGCCCTGCAGCTTGGCATCGGCGGCCAGCGCGCTGCTGCGCAGCGCATCGGCCTCCCGGTTGCGGCCGCGGCCGCGCAGCCAGCTTTCCAGCGGCACCAGGCCATCGCCCGGCGCCGGCGCACGCTGCCAGCCTTCGAACAGGGCCAGGCCGCGCAGGCTTTGCCACTGTGCGGCCCAGGCGGCGGCGGTCAGGCCGCTGGTGGCACGCGGCAGGGATTCCTTGCCCGAGCGCAGCGGCTTTTCCATCTGGGCCCAGCGCAGCCGTTCGAGCCCGCCGACCCATTGGTTCAAGAGCTCGGCGCTGCCGGCCATCTGCGCCTCCTCGTCCCAGGCCTCGGGCTCACGCGCCGCCAGCTCGGCAAAGCCCTGGCGCAGCGCCTGCGCCTCGGCCACCAGCTCCTCGATCAGCAGCGCCGCATAGCGCCGCGCCGGGGCCTCCAGCCGCGGCTGCCACAGCAGCTGCTCCAGCGCTGGCAGGCCCTTGGCCGGCGTGCCGACACGTTCCAGCGCTTTCAGATCGGCCGGCGCGGCCGCGATGGCCTTGGCGATCAGGGCGGGCCGGCTCGGTGCGAAATCGATCTGGCGCTGCGAGCGCCGCGCCAGCACCGGCCCCAGGGCCGGCGTCGCCAGCCGCTCCCAGGCCAGCATCGCGCCGGCCCAGGAGGGCCGGTCCAGACGCTGCTGCAGCTGGGCCACCGCCTGCCCAAAGGCCTCGACACGCGGCAGCGACCAGTGCCGATAAAGGCCCTGCAGCATCTGCAGCGGCGTGTAGGCCGGCACCGCCTCGCGGGCCCAGTCGCTCTGGGCGCGGGCCACACCGCAGACGCTCAGGCCCGCCAAGAACAGACGACGGTCCATCATCACAGCGACTCCACAAACTTCACCAGCGCCGCGCGCTCGGCGCGCGTCATGCCCAGCACCTGCTGCTTGGCCGCTTCGGCCTCGCCGCCATGCCACAGCACGGCCTCCAGCACGCCGCGCGCGCGGCCGTCGTGCAGCAGCCGGCTGTGGCCGTTGACATCCTTGATCAGGCCGACACCCCACAGCGGCGGCGTCTTCCATTGCCGGCCGCTGGCCTGGAAGTCGGGCCGGCCGTCGGCCAGGCCCTCGCCCATATCGTGCAGCAGCAGATCGGTATAGGGCCAGATCTTCTGGCCGTTCAGCGCTTTGCTGCTCAGGCTGGGGAACGGGCCCTCGGCGGTGGTGTAGCTGGGCCGGTGGCAGGCCGCGCACTGGGCTTGCTGGAACAAGACCTGACCCTTCTTGACCTGCAGATCATCGATCCTGCGGCGCGCCGGTGGCGCCAGCGTGGCCTGATAGAACACCACATCGGCCAGGGTCTTCGCATCGATCTCGACACCCTGCCCCTTGGCGCCGCGCGGCGCGGCAAGGCAGTCGGTCTGGGCCGGCATGCAGTCTTCCTGCGGGAACTGCGGCGAGGTGATGCCCATATCGCCGAGAAAGGCGCCGGCGCTCTGGTGCGCGATGGTGGCCACATTGGCCTTCCAGCCGAAGCGGCCGATCATGGGCTTCTCGGCAAAGGCATCCCAAACCCGGTTCACCTGGCCCTTGATCGCGCCCGGGGCGGCCGCCTGCTCGGCAGCATTGCGCAGAATCTCGGCCTCGGGAATCGCCTCCAGCAGACCGACGCCGATCAGCTGCGGCGCGATGCGCGGGCCGACCATCACGTCCGGCGCCATGGGCCCATAGCCGAGCTGGCCAAAGCTGTAGTGCGGCTTCAGCAGGCTGTAGCGGCTGCCGTCCTTGAAGCGGCCAGCAACGGCCTCATAGCGCAGCAAGACCTGACCCTCGGGCCTGACGCCCTGCACCGCCGCGTTGTTGAACTGCCCGCCATAGACCGGCTCCGGCGCCGGCCCGCCATGGGCATCGGTGCCGGGCACCGACAGGCGCATCAGCAAGCCCACCGGCTGATCATGCAGGCCCTTGCGGAAGCTCGGCGGCGCGCCGCGCCCGTCCTGCACATGGCAGCCGCCGCAGCTGCGGGCGATGAAATGCGGGCCCAGGCCGTCGCGGGCGGTGGTCGAGGCCGGGGCTTCGACCCAGTTGCGGCGGAAGAAGCTGTTGCCGATCGCGAAGCGGGTGCGCTCCTCGTCGCTCAGATTGGCGGCCGGGAAGGAGAAGGCATTGCGGCCATCGGCATAGACCGTGGTGGCGCCGCCGGTCTTTTCTGCGTCGTCGCTGGTGGCAGCACCCACGCCATACACAACGGCCGCCAGGCTCGCGCCGGCGGCCAATATCCATCCCCTCATGGCTGGACCAGGGTCAGCTTGGTGATGCCGATGGCCGTGGCGGCCTCGACCAGCAGCTTGCTCTGCGCCGTCAGGCTGTCAATCGTGGCCTGGATGCGCAAGCGCCCCGGCGCCGTCTTGTCGCCCAGGATCTCCTGGTCGAACGGTGCCTGGATCTTGCCGGCCGCAGCCACGGACGTGGCCAGTTGCTCGCTCAGGCGCTGAGCCAGCGCCGCGTCCTTGGCGGCCACCAGATCGCGCAGCGCCGGGCCCTGCAGCAGCGTGCCGTCGGCCCGCTGGTAGCGGCCCAGCCAGACGTTCTCTATGCCCAGCGCATTGGTCACCGCATCGCGGTGGGTGTTGTCGGAGAAGCAGGAGTGCTCGTCCTCCTGGTCCTGGCTGGCCAGCGCCACTTCCAGGCGTTCGCCGGCCAATTCGCCGCGCGACAGCGAGCCCAGGCCCACCAGCATCTTGCGCAGCGACTCCTGGCCGCCTTTTTCGAATTTCGCGCGGTAGTTGTTCTTGACGCCGGGCGCCCAGGCCTTGAGCAGGCCCTGCAGATCGTCGATCAGCAGATCGGTCACCACCGCCAGATACTGGCGGCGGCGGTCGGCATTGGGGGCCTTGCCGTCGACGAAGTCCTCATAGCTGCGCTTGCCCGGACCGGTGGGCGACAGGTCTTGCCCCCACAGCAGGAACTCGATCGCATGCCAGCCGGTGGCGACGTTTTCCTCGCCGCCACGCTCGTTCTGCGCCGCCAGGCTGGCCTTCGTGATCTTGAAGCCGCGCTTGTTGATCAGGCCGCTGGCGCTCTTGCCCTCGATGCGGTCGACATAGCTCTCGTCCATCGGCCAGGCGTTGAGCTGGCCTTCGGGGCCTTTGTCGTTGTCGATCGGGCCGCCATAGAAACGGAATGCCTCGGTCTGGCCGTAGAACTCGCGCGCGGACAGCCAAGCCTGGCGCGTCGTCTGCAGCCGATCCCGCGAGGGCTGGGCGACGAAATCCTTGATGGTCTGGCGCAGGGCCTGGGCGGCCTGCAAGGTGTCGGCATAGTTGGCGTGGACCAGGGCCGCATAGTGGGCGTTGACGGCGGCTGGCGTGGCGCTTGCTGCGGCGGCGACCGCGGTTCGCTGGGCCTGGGCGGGCAGCGAAGCCAACAGGGCCGGGCCGGCGGCCAGGCTCAGAAGCAGGGCAAGAGATTTCATGGCAACTATGTAAATGCGAGTAATTTGCATTCTCGCATCTAATCCACCTCCGTCTCAAGCCGGCGGTCGCAAGAGCGCACGGATGCGCTCTCGGTCGAAACCCAGGATGGTGTGGCCGCGCACGACAAAGGTCGGCGTGCCGCGTGCGCCGCGCGCCTGGTATTCGGCCAGGCAGCTTGCATCGCGCTCGATGAAGCACTCGCGGTGCGGCACGCGGTGCTCGTTCAGCCAGGCGCTGGCGCGCTTGCAGAACACACAGGTGGTCGAGGACAGCATCAGGATGTCCTGCGGCCCGGCCCAGCGGCGCAGGTCCTCGGCCTGCTCGTCGGCATGCCGCGTGCCGGCCCATTTCGACAAGCCCCACACGCCCCCGACGATCAGCAGCAGCGAGACGAGGCCTGATCGCGGTGATTTCTTTAGCCTCGCGCGATGCTACGCCGGCAGCCGGTAGTGGCTGGCGCTCATCAGATCGATGCCACAGGCCAGACCCTCGACCCAGGCAATGAAGTCGGGCACGGCCGCGCCGGCCAGCGGCGCGCCATGCTGGGGCACGATCATCGCGATATCGAGCTCGCGCACCATCGCAGCCCACAGGCGCAGCACCTTGTTGCTGACCATATAGCGGCGGTGAAAGCCCTCCATATGGCGGATATGGCCGGCCAGCCGGGTCACGGTCTGGCCGGGCTGCAGATCGGCACCCAGCGAGGCCCCCAGATCGCCGGAGAACAGGATGCGGCTGACGGGATCGTAGAACTGGAAATTGCCCTCGGCGTGCAGGAAATGCGCCGGCAGCGCCCAGAGCTCGAAGCCATCGGCCTCGCCCTGCCCCAAGCGCAGGCGGGCGCCGGCGTCGGGCAGCCCGATGATGCGGCCCACCGTCTTCCCGGGCTTGCAGAAGTGCGGGGCGAAGCGCTCCCAGATGCGCGAGATATAGACCGGCGCCGTCGTGGCCGTCATCCAGCGGTCCAGCGAGGCGATGATGTCGGGGTCGGCATGCGAGGCCAGGATGGCCGCCAGCTTGTGCGGCGGCATGTGCCGGGTCAGCCCCAGATAGAGCTCGTTGTAGGCGAGATTGCCGCCGGGGTCCAGGATGGCGCCGGTGGCGCCATGCACCAGCAGAAACTGGTTGGACTGCACCGCCTCGCCGTCCTCCTGGGTCAGATTGGAGAACATCAGGCACAGGTGCGAGCCCTGACGGTAGAGCTCGATCGGCATGTGACGGCCTCCCTTTTTTCTTGATGAAGGCGGCCACTCTAGTCGGATAAATCCAGGGAGGGCTTGATGGGCATCAAGCTCGCTCTGGATGGGGTCAAGCGGCTGCAGTGCCTCGGGCAGCGAGGGTGACCAGATGCACACCCGCCCCCGGGCTGCCCGGCGAGAGTTACAGCCCCTGAAACTTCTTGCTCGATGAATGCTGCCAGGGAATGCGGAAACCGCCGCCAGCGGTAAGCCGCGCATGTTCCAGCACCTGCGGCCACCAGAGCACCAACCGAGACGACATCAACCAGAAGGCGTGCCTCGACCATTGCGGGTCCAGCACGTAGACCGTATGGCCAGCGCGACGCAGCGCCTCACGCTCTTGGCCTCGGCTCTTCGCAAACTTGTCGATGCTGACGATGTACCACCCCTGACCCAGGGCCGGTATCCATTCCAGGTCAGGAGTGCTGCGCCGGAACTTGTCTGATAGGTGAATCACCTCGTCAACGCCGCTTTCAGCCTGGCATAGCTCGCGGATGGCGTGCGCCAGATCCGGAGGAAGGTTGGCATCAAACAGGAATCGCACGCCGCCGAATCATGCTGCGAGTTGCTGCTCGAAAGCGACGGCCGCTTTCACTTCCAGCGGCTTGACACGGTACAGACGCGCCACCCGCTCAACGTTCTCGCCTTCAGCCTTGAAAGCAGCAGCAAGCGTATCGGTGGGCACGCCACTTTCAGCCACGATGGGCTCGCCGAACTGCACTTGCGGATCAAGCACCACCAGGCGCTTTCTCGGCATCGGGAACCAACGCAATGCGCTTGCGTCGGCACCGTACTCAATGCCCTCCAGAAGGCTGGGGCGGATCACCGCATCCATGGCGAACTGCTGCTTTCGCACATCCAGCAGCTTCGGGTCCTCGCCTGCACGCTCCACCGCTTCCAGAAATATCTTCTTGCCGTCAGTGACGAAGCGCCGCGAGTGCAATGGATAGTCGCCTAGCGTCTCCCGTGCCACATCAATCGTCGCTCTGATGACCTGCAGACTCACACCTTGCTCGACAAAGCGAGCCACGGTGCGCAATTCCAACAGATCATGGAAGCCGAGAACCTGCTCGTCGCCGAACTCTTCGTCACCTGCGTACTCAAGCGTCCAAAGCGGACCGGAGATCTTCCGTCCGTCGCCATGCTTCCAGGAGTAACCCTTCAACCAGCGGCGAACAGTGCGCAACTCCGCCCTCACGAGCCGTGCGGCTCGTGCCAACGGGTACATGCCAGTACCGAGGAGGCTAGGTTGCTGATTCATGATTGCTTACCAGTTTACGCCCGCTATCCAACTTGCACCGAAGCGCAGTCGCGAACTCTGTGCCCGTGCACAGGTATCGAAACCAGCAAGAGGGGCTTGGCCCCGCTTGCTTGCTCCGTAGCCGGCTGACCGGCCGCCGCCGGCTATCCAGCGGGTGCCCGGCGGTGGCCAGAGCAGACTGGCACGCGGATCTTGATCAGCCCGTCACTCGATCGTTCAGACGGCCGCCGTGACGACGATCTCGACCTTCCATTCCGGCCGGGCCAGATTGGCCTCGACGGTGGCGCGCGGCGGCGCGTTGTCCTTGGCGACCCAGGCGTCCCAGGCGGCATTCATGCCGGCAAAGTCGGCCAGGTCCTTGATGAAGACCTCGGCACGCAGGATCTTGCTCTTGTCGCTGCCGGCGCGGGCCAGCAGCTTGTCGATCGCGGCCAGCACCTGGGCGGTCTGGCCGCTGATGTCCTGGCTGGCGTCGTCGGGCACCTGGCCGGCAAGGTAGGCCACACCGTTGTGCACGGCCATCTCGGAGATGCGGGCGCCGACGTCGAATCGCTGAATGCTCATGGCTTGTTGTCCTTGGATTTGGAGGGGTGATGATGAGAATGACCGCGCGGCTTGGGGCCCTCGCCGTGCGGGTGTTTCTTGCTCGCGCCGGCCGGCAGCGCTGCGGCCGAACCTTGTGCCTTCTGGCCGATCTTGCTCTCGGTGCCGTTCATCAGCTTCTTGATATTGGCGGCATGGCGCCAGATCAGCAGCAGGCCCATCAGGCCGGCGCACAGCACGATGGGGCCGGCGCCCCAGATCAGCATCTGATAAAAGGGCGCGAACACCGCCGCGACCAGCGAGGCCAGCGAGGAGTAGCGCGAGAAGTAGGCAATGATCAGCCAGGTGGCCAGCGTGGCCGCACCCAGCAGCGGGTTGATGGCCAAGAGCACGCCGGCCGCCGTGGCCACGCCCTTGCCCCCCTCGAAGCGGAAGAACACCGGCCACAGATGGCCCAGGAAAGCCGCCAGCCCCACCAGGGCCGCCGTGCCCTCGCCCAGGCCGACGTCGGGCCCGAACAGCAGCACCAGCAGCACCGGCACATAGCCCTTGAGCGCGTCGAACACCAGGGTCAGGATGGCGGCGGCCTTGTTGCCCGAGCGCAGCACATTGGTAGCGCCGGGGTTGCCCGAGCCGTAGCTGCGCGGGTCTGACAGCCCCATCACGCGGCTGATGATCACGGCAAAGGACAGCGAGCCGATCAGATAGCCGGCCAGGATGGCCAGCAGGGGGTAGACAAAGGTCGTGAGGGTATCTTGCATGGGCCGCTATTGTGCATCGGCGTCCAGTGCGCAAGGGACGCTGCGCAGCGGCAGCAAGTCGGGCAGAACCCGCGGGTCCATGCCGACCAGATAGCCGCGCCGCCCGCCGTTGATGCAGTTCTTGGTCAAGGCCAGAATCGTCGCCTCGACACACACCGGCATCGCCGTGCGCGTACCAAAGGGCGAGGTCCCACCCACCAGATAGCCGCTGTGGCGCTGCGCCACCTCGGGCGTGCAGGGCTCGACCTTCTTGCAGGGGATCTGGCGCGCCAGCTCCTTCAGGCTGACCTGGCGGTCACCATGCATCAGCACGATCAGCGGCTGGGCTTTCTCATCCTGCATCACCAGGGTCTTGACGACCTCGTGCTCCGGCACGCCCAGTTGCCGCGCCGACTCGGCCGTGCCGCCGTGCTCGACATAGTCGTAGACATGCTCGCTGAACGCGATCTTGTGCTGGCGCAGCAGCTGGGTGGCCGGCGTCTCGCTGACGTGGGGGGAAGACTTCTTGCTCATCGCCGGGATTCTCGACCAAGCCGAGCGCCCCGGGCTTGTACCGGATTGCGATGTGGCCGCTGGCCGGCTCAGTTGAGCGTCGAGCGTGACGGCGCACCGAAACGGCCGGCCGTCAGATCGGCAAAGGCATTGAACAACCAGGGGCATCCGGGCGCCACCGCGTAGAGCTGGCGATGGCCGGTCGAGCGACGGCGCACGGTCAGCAAGCGATCCGGCAAGCCGATCGCCGCCAACTCCTTCGGTGCGCCCTCGGACATCTCGAAATCAACGGGGTCGAAGCCGGCGAGTTCCAGGGTGCTGACCAGCGTGGGCCATAGCTGCAACGCTGGGGTGTTGATCGGCTGTGCCATCAGAAAGTTCCTCACTTCATCGCCGGTACAACTCTTCCGGCTCCCCGGAGTTTGGTCGGCCCGCATGACACGGTGATGACCCGGCCAAGCATAGAATCCGCCACCAAATGGCCGCGCAAGGGCGGCTCGTTCTTGTTCTCGATGTTGGAGGCCATGCAATGAGCGCGACAGACACCCATTCCCAGTTGCCGCCCCCCCCGTTGCTCCCGGACCTGGACGGGCTGCTGCCGGCCTTGCGGGGCTATCCGGTCACCGATCTGGTCACCGTCTATACCGAGATGGCCGCGCAGGCACCGGCTTCGATGGACGCGGCCCGCAGCTTTGCGCTGGTCGAGCGATGCATTTCCAACTGGATCGCGACACTGGAGCTGACGCTGGCGTCGAGCGAACCCTGCGACGAAGAGCCGCACAAGCGCCTGCGCCTGCAGCAGCAAGGCGCCCGGGACGCACTGCTGTGCGTGCGCCGCATGCTGTCGGCCGCCGAGAGCCGGCGGCGCTGCGGTCCGCATCGGCTGTCGTCCTGAGTCAGCCGCGCTGCAGCCGGAACTCGCCGGCCAGGGCACTCATCTGCTCGGCCTGCTGGTTCATCGACTGCGCCGCCGCCGCCGACTGCTCGACCAGGGCCGCGTTCTGCTGGGTCATCCGGTCGATCTCGGCGATCGCCTCGCTCAGCTCATGCATGCGGGCCGACTCGTGCTGGGCATCGCTGGCAATGCCGCGGATCATGCCGGTGACCTGCTCGACGCCGCGTGCGATCCCGTGCATCGCGGCATTCGCCTCGGCGATCTGGCGCGAGCCGGTCTCGACCTGCTCGACCGAGGCGCCGATCAGGCTCTTGATCTCGCGTGCCGCACCGGCGCTGCGCTGGGCCAGCGCCCGCACCTCGGCGGCGACCACCGCGAAACCGCGCCCCTGCTCACCGGCCCGCGCCGCCTCGACGGCGGCATTGAGGGCGAGGATATTGGTCTGGAAGGCAATGCTGTCGATCACGCCGATGATGTCGGCGATCCGGTGCGAGCCGGTGTTCAGGCCCTGCATCGTGAGCAGGAACTGCTCGACCACGCTGCGGCCATGGCTCGCCGCCTGCGCGGCGGCCTGGGCCAGCCGGCTGGCCTCGTCGGCGGCGCGGGCGGTGTTGCCCACCGTCAGGCTCAGCTGCTCGACATTGCTCGCCGCCACCTGCATGCGCGCGGCCGACTGCTCGCTGCGCTGGCTCAGGTCCTGGTTGCCGGCCGAGACCTCGTCGGCCGCCTGGTGGATCTCGCCGGCCGACTCCTGCAGCTTGTGCACCAGGCCGCGCAGGCGCTGCTGCATGCCGGCAATCGCATTGAGCACGCGCCACATCTCGTCGCGCCGGCCCAGCGTCACCGCGCTGCTGAGATCGCCGCCGGCGATCTTCTCGGTCACCTCGACCGCCTGCAGCACCGGCCGCAGAATGCCGGCGATGGTGCGCCACAGCAGCAGGCCCACGGCCAGCAGGCCGAGCAGCACGGCGGCGGCCATCATCGCGGCGCGCTGCTGCAGGCCGGCCTCGCGTTCGGCCAGGCGCTGATCGACCGTCTCCAGCACCCGTGCCGACAGCCGCGCCTGCAGCTGAGCGGCCTGGGCAAAGGCCGCGCTCATCTTGTCCAACGGGTAGCCGACATCCTTGGCCGAAGCGGCCAGCACCTCGTTGACCGAGCGCTGCTGCTGCGCCGCCGCCTCGCGGGCCTGCTCGTAGTCCGACGCGTCCTCGGCGTCGAAGCGGGCGGCGAGCGCCAGATTGTGCTGCAGCAGGCGAATGTCTGCGTTGTAGCGCGCGGCCGCGGCCGCCACCCGGCCCACATCGTCGACGGCCGCGGCGGTCGCGATCGCGCCCAGCTCGGACAGCGCATCGCCGATGCGCGGCGCCAGCTGCAGCCCGGCGATCACCGAGAAATAGCTCGCGGCCTCGGCATCGAGCAGCAGGCCGGCCTCGGCATTAAGGCGGTCGACTGTATCGAACAGCTCGGTCGCCAGCCCCTGCTGGGCCAGCATCAGCGCCGCGAAATCCAGCTCGCGCCGGCGCAGGCCCTGGTCGAGCGCGGTGAAACGCTGGCGCAGCTCGGCTGGTGCCGCCGCCGCCTCAAAGCCCTGAAGCACCCGCTCTGCCAGGGCGCGGCGCTCCGGCTCGCCCTCGGGCTGCGCCTGCAGCGCGGCGGCCGCCAGCCGATGAGCGTTCAGCGCCTCCAGCTGCTGCTGCCACAGCCGGTTGGCCGGCAGGCCGGCGCGCGCCTGACGCAGCAGGGCCAGATCCTCGGCCATCTCGGCGCCGAGCTGCCAGGTCGGCAGCAGGCACAGGATCGCGCTCAGCAGGGCCACCAGACCCAGGCGCTGGCGCAGAGTTGGAGAAAAAGAAAAAACAGCGATCCAGGACTTCATGCGGGACAACTCCACAGGCCGGCCCTCGACATGGGGCCCCTCACCTGCAGCCGAAAAGTGTCCCTACATTTGGTGACATTCGGTGCGCAAACGACCACGCCCCGACGGGGTCTGGGGCTGTTGGCCGATTCACCGCCTTGTCACGACGGCGCGCTAGGCCAAGGCCAACCGATGCGGGTCGCAGGATTGCGACAACGCAAACAAGAACAATTCGCGTTTGCGTCGCTAGAATGCGCGTCACTCGCCCAGCCATCGCCAGGTGCTCTCGTTCAACCGTCGCCGCCCTCTCGCAGGGCGGGCGACCCGACCCTGGCCCTCGATGTCCCGTCCCGCTTCACTCACACGCCGCCCTGCCCTGCTCGCCAGCCTGCTATCCCTGGCCTGCGGCGCCC
>NZ_JAQOWX010000015.1:0-71769 GCF_028462495.1 Paucibacter sp. XJ19-41 | reverse complement strand
CGTTCGGGCGGCGGCGGCTTCGGTGGCGGCGGTGGCCGTTCCGGTGGCGGCGGCTTCGGCGGCGGCGGCGGTGGTGGTGGTTACGGCGGCGGTGGCGGCGGTGGCCGTTCCGGCGGTGGCGGCTACGGCGGTGGCGGCGGTGGCCGTTCCGGCGGTGGCGGCTTCGGCGGTGGCAACCGCGGTGGCTACTGAGCTGCACTGCAGGCATGAATGACAAAGGCGCCCTCGGGCGCCTTTTCTTTTTTCCGCTGCGCGTCATGGAAGGCCCCAGCCGGCCGTCATGTCCATAAGCGGGCCATATCGGCCCGCTGCCACCACGAGGACCACGCCATGCATGACTATCTGATGCTCTTGCACGAAACCCCGGCCGACCAGCCGACCATGAGCGAGGACGAGTTGCGCGCGCTGATCCAGCGCTACAGCGACTGGGCCGAGACGCTGCGCCAGCAGGGCCGGCTCAGCGCCGGCCACAAGCTCTGCGATGACGGCGGGCGCCAGCTGCGCCGCCCCGGCGCCCAGCTGCTGGCCAGCGACGGGCCCTGGGCCGAGGCCAAGGACGTGATCGGCGGCCTCTTCATCATCCGGGCCGAGAGTCTGGCCGAAGCCGAGGCCCTGGCCGCCACCTGCCCGCACCTGGGCGGCAGCAGCTGGATCACGCTGCGTCAGATTGAAGCCCTCTGACTTTGATCAGCTGGTCAGGCGCGAGTTCCCGCGCCTGACCGCCCAGCTGCTGCACGGCCTGGGCCTGGCCCATATCGCCGTGGCCGAGGACGCGCTGCAGACCGCGTTGCTGCGCGCCGCGCGGCTCTGGCCCCTGCAAGGCTGGCCGGATAACCCGGCCGGCTGGCTCTACCGCGTGGCCTGGCGTGCAGCGGTGGATCAGCTGCGCCACGAAGCGCCGCTGCGGCCGCTGGATGAGGCTGCCGACTGGCCCGACCCGCGAGCAAGCGCCGGCGAGCGCTTTGCCGCCGAGCTCGATGATGAAGAACTCCAGCTGCTGTTCGCCTGCTGCCACCCGGCGCTGCCGCTGGCCAGCCAGGTCGCGCTGGCGCTGCGCTTGCTGACCGGCCTGCCGCTGCGGACCATAGCCGCCGGCCTGTTGTGTGGTGACGCCGCGCTTGCTCAGCGCCTGGCGCGCGCCCGTCAACTGCTGGCCACGCAAGACCTGGCCCTGCCGCCGCCAACCGAGCTGGCGGCGCGCCGCGCAGCCGTGCTGGCAACGCTTTACCTGATGTTCAACGAGGGCTACCAGAGCGCCGGCCAGGGCCCTGCGGTGATCACCAAGGAATTGTGCTGGGAGGCGATCCGGCTGGCGCGCGCTCTGGCCGCCCACCCCAGCAGCGCGGCCGCCGAGGCCGACGCCTTGGCCGCCCTCTTGCTGCTGCATGGCGCGCGCCTGGACGGCCGGCTCGATGCGATGGGCGATCTGGTACGGCTGCCGGAGCAATCGCGTGGCCGCTGGGACCGCCGCATGGTGGAGATGGGCCTGCGCCATCTGCAGCAGGCCGCACGGGGTCAGGTCTTGAGCAGCTATCACCTGCAGGCCTGCATCGCCGCCGAGCATGCCCGCGCGCCCAGCTGGGAGGCGACCGACTGGGCCCAGGTACAGCACTACTACGAAGCGCTGCTGGCGCTGGACGGCTCGTCCTCTGCACGCCTGGGCCATGCGGTGGCACTGGCGCATACCGAGGGGCCGGCGGCCGCCCTGGCCCGGCTGGATCAGGACTGGCCTCAGATGGGCGAGCAGCCCATGCCCTATGCCTGGGCCGCGCGGGCGCAATGGCGGCAGGCCTTGGGCCGGCTGGACCAGGCCCGCGCCGACTATGCCGAGGCGCTGCGGCGCGCCCGCCATCCCGCCGAGCAGCGCCAGCTCCAGGCCCTGCTCGACGCTTGCGGCTGATCAGTGCCCCTGGCGATGCTTGCGCGGCCGGCCGGCCAGCAGCTTGTCGAACAGCGCGTTCGGCAGGGCCCGCATCAGCTTGGCGACCACGCCCATCTGCCAGGGGATCACGCGGTAGCTGGCGCCGGCGGCGATGGCCTCAAAGGCGCGTGCCGCGAAATCGTCCGGCTGCATCAGGAAGGGCATGCTGTAGCGGTTCTGGCGCGTCAGCGGCGTGTCGATATAGCCCGGCGAGATCGTCACGACCTTGACACCGAAGGGCCGGCATTCGCCGCGCAGGCTCTCACAATAGCTGATCACCGCCGCCTTGCTGGAGCAGTAGGCCGCATGGCCGGGCAGGCCNCCGAAGGGCCGGCATTCGCCGCGCAGGCTCTCACAATAGCTGATCACCGCCGCCTTGCTGGAGCAGTAGGCCGCATGGCCGGGCAGGCCGCGGATGCCGGCCACGCTGCCTATGCCCACCAGCGCGCCGCTGCCGCGCGCCAGCATCGCCGCGACAAAGGGCTGGAAGGTGGCGGCCAGGCCGATATTGTTGGTCTCGTAGATCTGCCGCATCACCTCGATGTCCGCCAGCTCGGCGCTGTCCATGCCGATGCTGATGCCGGCATTGGCAATCACGACGTCGGGCAGGCCCTGGGTCGCGATGCAGGCGCGGCCGGCGCCGGTGATGGCGGCGACATCCCGCACATCGGCGCCGTAGACCGCCCAGCGCTCGGGGGCCAGGTCTTGCGCCTGGGCCCAGATACGCAGTTCGTCAACGCGCCGCGCCACCAGGGCCAAGCGCCAGCCGGCGCGGTAGTACTGCAGCGCCAGGGCCTGGCCGATGCCGCTGGAGGCGCCCGTGATATAGACCAGTTTCATGGTGCTGCGACGCGCTTGCGCGCGCCAGGCGGATCGAAACGGGCGCTGCTGCGGCCGCCAAAGCCCAGCTTGCCGCTCAGATGGTCGTACTCGAACGAGGCCGCACGCACCTCGCCGCCGGCATAGCGCAGCACAACCGGCAGATGCGAGCGCAGTTTCTCGCTGCCCAGCAAGGCATGCAAAAACTCGCCGCGCACTTCCAGCGCCGGCCGCTCGGCCAGCCCGCCCTCACGCAGCGGCTCGAAGCGCTGCACCGTGACATCGCCCAGCAGCTGCATCTCGCTGCCGTCGCCGTTGCCGACGGCACGCCGGGCGGTGGCCAGCAGCAGCGCGCCGTCGGCCGCGAAGGCGCGCAGGCGCACGCCGTCAATCTCCAGCGTATCGGTATCGGGGTAGTGGCGCATCTCACTGCCCTCGACCCGAAAGCGCAGCGCGCCGGTGGCGTCGAAGCGCTGCAGCTCGAAGCCCTGCATGCGGTAGTCGGGCACATGGCGCGGCGGCACTGGCTCCATCGGCCCGTCCAGCAGCGGCGTGTTCTTGACCAGCCACCAGGTGCCGGCGGCCAGAAAGGCCATCAAGAGCAGGGGCAGATAGGCCGAGGCCAGCGACTGCAGCCGCCACAGCCAGCTTTGCGGCAGACGGCGCCGGCTCGGCGCCGGCGGCGGGGCCAGAGTCACCATCAGGGATGGCCCCCGTCCAGGGTCTCGAGATGGCTGCTCAGCAGGGCCTGGTAGCGGCCGGCCGCCATCAGCAGCAGATCGCAGCATTCGCGCGCCGCGCCATGGCCGCCGAGCGCGGCGGTGATGTGGTGGGCCACGGCCCGCACCTCGGCATGGGCCTGGGCCGGTGCGCAGGCGAAGCCGGCGCGCGTCATCAGAGGCAGGTCGGGCCAGTCATCGCCCATCGCGGCGACCTCGGGCCAGTCCAGGCCCAGCTGGTCCAGCAGCGGCTGGGCCACGGCCAGCTTGTTCTTGGCGCCATAGACGGCATGCCGGAGCCCCAGGTCGGCGACGCGGCGGCGCACCGCCGGCGAATCGCGGCCGGTGATGATGATGGGGGTGATGCCGCCCTGGTCCAGCAGCTTCAGGCCGTGGCCATCGAGCGTCGAAAAGGCCTTGAAGCTCTCGCCCTGCTCGCCGATATAGATGCGGCCGTCGGTCAGCACGCCGTCGACATCGAAGATCGCGGCCTTGATGGCAAGACCCGGCCCCTGGGCCTTGAGCAGCAGCTCGGGGGGAAATTGCAAGCTGGCCCGCATCAGATCACCTTCGCCTGCATCAGGTCGTTGATGCTGATCGCACCGACCAGGCGCTGCTGGGCGTCGACCGCCAGCACCAGCGTAATGCGCGCGCTCTCCATCAGGTCGGCGGCGTCGACCGCCAGCGCGTCGGCCGAGACCGTGCGCGGGTGCTTGGACGCCACCTCGCCGGCCTTCAGCGCGCGCAGGTCTTCGCCACGCTCGATCAGGCGGCGCAGATCGCCGTCGGTGAAGATGCCCAGCACCTGGCGGTCGGCATCGACGACGACAGCCGCGCCCAGGCCCTTGGCCGACATCGTGCGCATCATCTCGCTGAAGCTGGCCTCGGGTGCCACGGCCGGCAGTGCCTCGCCGCTGCGCATCAGGTCGTGCACATGGGTCAGCAGCTTGCGGCCCAGCGCACCGCCCGGGTGGGAGCGGGCGAAGTCTTCTTCCTTGAAGCCGCGCGCGTCCAGCAGGGCCACGGCCAGCGCGTCGCCCAGCGCCATCTGGGCGGTGGTGCTGGCGGTGGGCGCCAGGTTCAGCGGGCAGGCCTCCTGGTCGACCTTGCTGTCGAGCACGAAGTCGGCGTGCCGTGCCAGGCTGGAGGTGGCGCCGCCGGTCATCGCGATGATGACGACACCCAGGCGCTTGAGCACCGGCAGGATGGCGTTGAGCTCGTCGCTCTCGCCCGAGTTGGACAGGGCCAGCACCACGTCCTTGGTCGTGACCATGCCCAGATCGCCATGGCTGGCCTCGGCCGGGTGGACGAACAGCGCCGGCGTGCCGGTCGAGGACAGCGTGGCGGCGATCTTGCGGCCGACATGGCCGCTCTTGCCCATGCCCATCACCGCGACCCGGCCGGAGCAGTCCATCACGGCTTGCACGGCGGCCGAGAACGAGGGGCCCAGACGGGGCAGCAGGCCGGTCAGCGCGGCGGCCTCGATCTGCAGCGTCTGCCGGGCCATGGCCAGGGCGCGCGCGGCGTCAAAGGGCGGGGAATGCGTCATCCGGCCAGTGTAGCGGCGGCGCCGGGCGCTGTAGTGGCCGGCTATTACCCATCGCAGGGCGCGCGTTTCCACAATCGGCACGACGGCATCCGCCGTCGCCAAACAGGAGACTGTCGATGAGCGCGAAGAAACTGCTGCTGCTGGCCGGCGACTATGTCGAGGACTACGAGATCATGGTGCCCTTCCAGGCCCTGCTGGCCGTGGGCCACCGGGTCGATGCGGTCTGCCCCGGCAAGGTGGCCGGCGACCATGTGCTGACGGCCATCCACGATTTCGAGGGCGCCCAGACCTATTCCGAGAAGCCCGGCCACCGCTTCACGCTCAACGCCACCTTTGCCGATGTCCGGCCCGAGGACTATGACGGCCTGGTGATCCCGGGCGGCCGCGCCCCCGAGTACCTGCGCACCGTGCCCGGCGTGGTCGCCCTGGTCCAGCACTTTGCCCGCGCCGACAAGCCGATCGCGGCGATCTGCCATGGCGCCCAGCTGCTGGCCGCCGCCGGCGTGATACGCGGCAGAAAAGTCTCGGCCTATCCGGCCTGCGCACCCGAGGTCGAGCTGGCCGGCGCCAGCTATGCCCAGATCCCGGTCGACCAGGCCGTCACCGACGGCCGCCTGGTCACCGCGCCGGCCTGGCCGGCCCACCCGGCCTGGATCGCGCAATTCCTGGCGGTGCTGGGCACGCGCATCGAGCTTTGACGCAGAATCGTCCACGCCCTCAGGAGCCGACCATGTGCGAAGTCTTCATCAGCGCCAACCCCGAGTCCTATGAGTCGCGCACCCGCTCGCTGCGCCTGCACGGCGTGGTCACCAGCATCCGGCTCGAGAACCTGCACTGGGAGGTGCTGGAGGAGATCGGCGCGCGCGACGGCATGGGCGTGACCCAGCTGATCGAGAAGCTCTACGACGAGCTGGTGCAGGCGCGCGGCGCGGTCGGCAACTTCGCGTCCTTTCTGCGGGTCAGCGCGCTGCGCTACATGGCCTTGCAGGCGCGCCAGCGCATTCCCGTCGATCTGGCGGTGCCGATCCGCTCGCTCGATGCCCGGCAGGTCTTGCAGGACCTGCCGGACAGCTGGGCCCGGCGGCCGCAGCGGGTGGATCTGGCCTAGGCCGGCTGCGCCAGCGCTGCGGCCGCCAGTGCCATCGCCTGGTCCGCCAGCGCCGCATCGGCGCCCGCCACCTGGGCGGCCACCGTCAGGCCTTCGCCGATCAGGAACAGCGTGGCGGCCGCCCGGGCCGGCGCGGCCAGCCCGGCCTCCTCACACAGGCGCTGCAGATAGTCGCGCAGGCTCTTCTTGTGCTCGGCCGCGATCACATGGGCCGGATCGGCCGCATCCGCATACTCGGCGGCGGCATTGATGAAGGCGCAGCCGCAGAAATCGGGCTCGCGGCTCCAGCCGCAGACAAAGTCGATATAGGCCAGCGGCCGCTGCTGCGTCGGCCGGCGCTCGACATGGGCGCGTATCCGGGCCAGCAGCAGCTCGTGGCGGGCCCGCAGCGCGGCATGCACCAGAGCCTCCTTGGTCGGGAAATAGCGGTACAGCGTCTTCTTCGTCAGCTCGCCCTCGCGGCTCAGTTGGTCAACGCCGGTGGCATGAAACCCCTGGCGGTAGAACAGCTGCATCGCTCGCTGGACCAGATGCTCGGCCTTGCTCATGCGTGTCTGACTCCTGTTTGGCAAGAGTGCCAGTATCGGCCCGACGGGGTCGCAAGTAAACCGATCGGTTGACTTAGGTATACCGATCTGTTTACCATTGCGCTCATCGATGCCACCGGAGCCAAGCCATGCCCTCGTTTCTTGCGCGCCTCAAGCGACTGCCGGCCTCGCGTGCACCCGCCAGTCCGCCGCCCGCCTTCGTCCTGTGGTCGGCACTGGGCGCGATGCTGGCGATCGCGCTGACCGGCTGGCTGACCCAGGCCAGCGGCTACCCCTGGCAGATGGCCCCGTTCGGCGCCAGCTGCGTGCTGGCCTTCGGCCTGCCCGACAGCCCGCTGGCCCAGCCGCGCAGCATTGTGGGCGGCCATCTGGTGGCCAGCTTGGTCGGGCTGCTGGTCATGCTGGTGCTGGGCGATAGCTGGTGGGCGGCGGGGATTGCCGTGGGCCTGGCGCTGGCGCTGATGCAGATCACCCGGACCGTACACGCGCCGGCCGGCGCCGACCCGCTGGTGGTGTTCGCCAGCCAGGCCGGCGCCACATTTCTGCTGACGCCGGTGCTGGCCGGCTCGCTGGCCATCGTGCTGGTGGCCTTGCTGGTCAACAACTTGCGCCAGCGCGGCAGCTATCCGCGCTACTGGAGCTAGCGGCCCGGTCGGGCCGCAAGCTTCAGGGGTACAGACCCCGCTCTTCCCGGGCTTCCAGCACCCGTGTGCAGGCGACGACGAAGGCCGCCGTGCGCAGCGGGATGCGGTGCTGCTCGGAGGTTTCCCAGATGTGCTTGAAGGCACCGGTGATGATCTTGTCCAGACGGACATTGATCTCGTCCTCGGTCCAGAAGAAGCTGCTGAAGTCCTGCACCCACTCGAAGTAGGACACGGTCACGCCGCCCGAGTTGGCGATCACGTCAGGAACAACCACGATGCCGCGGTCGGCCAGCACGGCGTCGCCGTCCGGCGTGGTCGGGCCGTTGGCGCCTTCCAGCACCAGCCGGGTCTGCAGGCCCTCGGCGCGCGAAGCGGTGATCTGGCCTTCCAGTGCGGCCGGGATCAGCACATCGCTGCGCACCTTCCAGAAATCGTCATTGGCAATCGCATCGCCGCCGGCAAAACCGCCGACGCCGCCGGTCTTGGCCACATGGTCGAGCAGGTTCGTCATGTCGAAGCCCGACTCGTTCAGGATGGTGCCGGTATGGTCCTGCACCGCGACGATCTTGGCGCCGTTGGCGGCGAACAGCTTGGCGGCGATCGAGCCGACATTGCCGAAGCCCTGCACCGCGATGCGGGCGTTATCCATCGGTATGTTGAGGCGGCGCATCGCCTCGCGGCCAATCACGAACACGCCGCGTCCGGTGGCCTGCACGCGGCCCAGCGAGCCGCCCAGCGGGATCGGCTTGCCGGTGACGACACCGGTGGCGGTGGCCCCGGTGTTCATCGAGTAGGTGTCCATCATCCAGGCCATGATCTGGCCGTTGGTGTTGACGTCGGGGGCCGGGATGTCCTGCTGCGGGCCGATGATGATGCCGATCTCGCTGGTGTAACGGCGCGTCATCTTCTCCAGCTCTTTGAGCGACAGCTGCTTGGGATCGACACGGATGCCGCCCTTGGCGCCGCCGTAGGGCAGGTTGACCGCCGCGTTCTTGATCGTCATCCAGGCCGACAGCGCCATCACCTCTTCCAGCGTGACGTCGGGGTGGTAGCGCACGCCGCCCTTGCCGGGGCCGCGGGTCAGGCTGTGCTGGACGCGGTAGCCCTCGAAGTGGGCGATGGTGCCGTTGTCCAGCTCGATGGGGATGTCGACGATCAGCGCGCGCTTGGGTCGGCGCAGCGTCTCGACCCAGCGTGCCAGATGACCCAGGTAGGGTTCAACGGCGTCGATCTGGGACAGATAGGTACCCCAGGGACTGTTGCGCGTGGGCGAGACAAAGGACAGATTGGGCATGTAATGCTCCGGTAACTTTTCGGTGGCGCGAACGGTATCGCGAACCCGGCTCGCCACGCCAGCGATTCCAAAGCCGAGTGCACATGCGGCCATGCGGCGAACGCATAGACATCAAAAGTGTGCGCCGTATGCCTTGTTTGGGCAAGGTTGTTGCCGGGATGCCCACTCAGAAATGCCCCAATACCCCCAGCCGACGCGCCCGCCGCTCCAGCACGCCGTAGATCAGCAGACCGGCCAGCAGATAGGCCAGCGAATTCAGCGCGATCCAGCCGAACACGCTGGCCGGCAGCGCGGCGCCGGCGGCCGAGGCGCGCGCCGCCGCCGCGCCCAGCGCATAGGGCAGCAAGGCCTGGGCATTGATCGGGTAGGCGGGCAGGGCCACCAGGCCGATCACGGCCGGGTAGCAGACCACCAGCAGTAGCTCGGCCTTCTTGACCAGCAGCAGCAGGCCGCCCAGCGCATAGCCAACACCGATCAGCGCCGGCACCGCCAGCAGCGCCGCCGCCAGCACCGGGCCGTGGCTGATCTGCAGCCGGCCGCCCGCCAGCCATTCGGCCAGCCACAGGGTCAGCCCCAGCATCAGCAGCCCGCCCAGCAGCTTCAGCAGGGCGCGCAGGCTCAGCAAGGCCCAGAGCGGCAGCGGCCCCAGGCTGAGCTGCTCCAGGCTGCGCTGCTCGGTCTCCTCCTGCACATCCTGGCAGACGCTGCCAAAGGCCGAGGCCGCGAACAGCCACAGCACAAAGCCGACGATCAAGCCATCGGCCTCACCCGAGGCCAGCGCGCTGCCGTTGACCGAGAGCACGGCATAGAGCAGGCCGCCGAACAGGCTCAGCAGCAGGCCCAGGCCCAGCAGGCCCTCGAACCAGTAGCGCCGCTGCAGATAGAAGGCTCGACGCAATTCATTGGCCAGATGGCGCGGCCAGCGGCTCAGCATGACGAGGCCTCCGCCGCACCGACCAGGCTCAGATACTTGTCGCGCAGCGCGATGCGGCGCAGCTCCAGCCCATGGCTGGCCGCCAGCTGGGGCAGCAGGGCGGCCAGCAGCGCGCAGGCCTGGGCCTGGTCGCGCAGCGGCAGTTGCCAGACGCCCGGCGTCTCGGCCGCCTGCCAAGCCAGCGGGCCCAGGTCCAGCGGCAGGGCCGGCAGCACGGCGTCGGACGGCTGCAGGCGCAGCACATATTCATGCTCCAGGCGCAGGAACTCGGCCTTGCTGCCGTCGAACACCTTCTCGCCCTGCTTGATACAGACGATGCGCGAGCACAGGCGCTCGATGAAGTGCAGATCGTGCGAGCTGATCAGAAAGGCGCTGCCCTGGGCGGCCGCATGGCGCACCAGGGCTTCGAGCCGCTCGACGCCGAACAGGTCCAGGCCCAGGGTCGGCTCGTCCAGCAGGGCCAGTGCCGGCTTGTGTATCAGCACGCCCAGCAGCGCAGCGCGCAGCTTGTTGCCGGTGGACAGCTGGCGCAGCGGCGAATGCACATCAGGGATTTCCAGCAGCGCGGCCAGTGCGTCGAAATGCGCGCGCTCGAAGTGGGCCTCGCGCAGCGCACAGAAGTAGCGCGCGTTCTCCAGGGTCGACAGGCGCTCGTAGCCGGCGCCGCGCCCTTCCAGCAGAACCCCGAACTCACGCAGATGCGGGCCCTGGCGGCCGGCGGCCAGGGCCCGGCCGCGCCAGCCGAGGCTGCCGCCGTCGGCGCCGCACAGGCCGGTCAGCAGCTTGATGCAGCTGGTCTTGCCCGAACCATTGGGCCCCAGCAGGCCGACGATCTCGCCGGCCGCCAGGCTCAGCGAAAAGTTGCGCAGCGCCGCAATCTCGCGGCCCGCGCGCCGGTAGGTCTTGCTGGCGCCGTCCAGGCGCAGCAAGGGCTCGTCCGTGACGCTCATCTTGGTCTTCACTCCCTGCCTCATCTCGTGCGCACACTGGCGCGGATGCTTGTACGGCGGAATATGCACGCGCCGTCTGAACACTGCATGAAGACCGGCCGGCGCCGCCCGGGCACCGCTTAACATGAAGCCATGATCACCTCGCTGGACCTTGCCCTGCTCTATCTCGTGGCCGCCGTGCTGGGTGTCGTGATCTGCCGCTCGCTGAAGCTGCCGCCGATGCTGGGTTATCTGGCGGTGGGGGTGCTGATCGGGCCAAACGCGCTGGCCCTGGCCGGCGACACCTCCAGCATCCGCTACCTGGCCGAGTTCGGCGTGGTGTTCCTGATGTTCGTGATCGGGCTGGAGTTCAATCTGCCCAAGCTGCGCAGCATGCGCTCGCTGGTGTTCGGCCTGGGCCTGCTGCAGGTGCTGCTGACCGTTGTCGGCACGGTGGCAGGGCACTACCTGCTGCAAGCCGGCTTTGCCTATTTCGGCCGCGAGTGGGAGCTGAGCTGGCAGGGCTCGCTGGTGCTGGGCGCCGCGATGGCGATGAGCTCGACGGCCATCGTCGTCAAGCTGATGGCCGAGCGGCTGGAGCTGGAGAGCGAGCATGGCAAGCGCGTGATGGGCGTGCTGCTGTTCCAGGATCTGGCCGTGGTGCCGCTCTTGGTGATGATCCCGGCGCTGAACAGCAGCGGCGGCGCGATGGCGGTCTCGCTGGGCTGGGCCACCTTGAAGGCGGCGGTGCTGCTGGGCATCCTGCTGGTTGGCGGTCAGAAGGTGATGCGTTGGTGGCTGACCCTGGTGGCGCGGCGCAAGAGCGAAGAGCTGTTCATGCTGAATCTGCTGCTGGTGACGCTGGGCCTGGCCTGGCTGACCGAGCACGCGGGCTTGTCGCTCGCGCTGGGCGCTTTTGTCGCCGGCATGCTGATCGCCGAGACCGAATACAAGCATCAGGTCGAGACCGATATCCGGCCCTTCCACGATGTGCTCTTGGGCCTGTTCTTCATCACCATAGGCATGAAGCTGGACTGGCGGCCGGTGCTGGAGCAATGGCATCTGGTCTTTCTGCTGACCTTGGCGCCGACCCTGGCCAAGTTCGTGCTGGTGGCGGGGCTGGCGCGGCTGTTCAAGGCGCCGGCAGGCGTGTCGCTGCGCACCGGCCTGTATCTGGCCCAGGCCGGCGAGTTCGGCTTCGTGCTGCTGACCTTGGGCGCCCAGCACCAGCTGATCGCGCCGCAATGGGTCAGCCCAGTGCTGGCCAGCATGGTCTTGTCGATGCTGGCCACGCCGTTTTTGATCATGTACAGCAACCGCATCGTGATGAAGCTGTCCAGCAGCGACTGGATGATGCAGTCGCTGCAGCTGACCAGCATCGCCAAGAAGGCGATCAAGGCCGACGCCCATGTGATCATCTGTGGCTACGGCCGCAGCGGCCAGAACCTGGCCCGGCTGCTGGAGGGCGAGCACATCCCCTATATGGCGCTGGACCTGGACCCGGACCGGGTGCGCCAGGCGGCGGCGGCCGGCCAGAGCGTGGTGTTCGGCGACGCGGCACGGCTGCAAAGCCTGATGGCCGCCGGCCTGGCACGCGCCAGCGCCGTGGTCGTCACCTATCACGACACGCCCTCGGCGCTGAAGATCCTGCAGCTGGTGCGCTCGCATGCGCCCCAGGTGCCGGTGGTCGTGCGCACCATCGACGACACCGATCTGGAGAGGCTGCGCGCCGCCGGCGCCACCGAGGTAGTGCCCGAGGCGATCGAGGGCTCGCTGATGCTGGCCAGCCATGCGCTGGCCCTGGTGGGCGTGCCGATGCGGCGCGTGATCCGGCTGACCCGCGACGCCCGCGATGCCCGCTACGGCCTGCTGCGCGGCTATTTCCACGGCGCCGACGACGACAGCGCCGAGGATCGCCAGCAGGAGCGCCTGATCTCGGTCACGCTGCCCCAGGCCAGCCCCTTTGCGAAGCAGCCGCTGGAGGCCCTGGCCCTGCATGCGGTGGGCGTCGGCGTGGTCTCGCTGCGGCGCGCCAGCGGCGCGGTGGTCGCAGCCCAGGACAGCCTGCTGCTGGGCGGCGGCGACACGCTGGTGCTGTCGGGCACGCCGGAGGCGCTGGCCCTGGCCGAGGAGAAGTTGCTGCGCGGCTGAGCGGGCTCAAGTGCTGAAGGGCGGGTCCCCTGCGGGACAGCCTGCCGCCTGGGCGACAGGCGCGGGCGGCGGCTTGCGCCACACTCGCGGCACGGCAGCCAACAAGGACGCGTCACCATGAACTTCGACTACAGCCCCAAGGTCCAGGAGATGCGCGAGCGCCTGCTGGCCTTCTTCGATCAGCACATCTACCCGAACGAGCCGCGCTTCCATGCCGAGGTCGAGGCCAACCGCCGCGCCGGCAATGCCTGGCTGCCGACCACGCTGATCGAGGAACTGAAGCCGCTGGCGCGCCAGGCCGGGCTGTGGAATCTGTTCCTGCCGCAGTCGCCGCGGGCGCCGGAGGGCCTGTCCAATCTCGAGTACGCGCCGCTGTGCGAGATCATGGGCCGGGTGCATTGGGCGCCCGAGGTCTTCAACTGCTCGGCCCCGGACACCGGCAATATGGAGACCATCGCCCGCTACGGCAGCGAGGCCCACAAGGACCGCTGGCTGGAGCCGCTGCTGAAGGGCGAGATCCGCTCGGCCTTTCTGATGACCGAGCCCGAGGTGGCCTCGTCGGACGCGACCAATATCCAGTGCCGCATCGAACGCGAGGGCGATGAGTATGTGATCAACGGCACCAAGTGGTGGTCATCGGGCGCCGGCGACCCGCGCTGCGCGATCTACATCCTGATGGGCAAGACCGATCCGGGCGCCGGCAGACACGAACAGCAGTCGATGGTGCTGGTGCCGGCCGACACCCCGGGCATCACGATCAAGCGCGCGCTGTCGGTGTTCGGCTACGACGATGCGCCGCACGGCCATATGGAGATCGTGCTGAAGAATGTGCGGGTGCCGGTGGCCAACATCCTGCTCGGCGAGGGCCGCGGCTTCGAGATCGCCCAGGGCCGGTTGGGCCCCGGCCGCATCCACCACTGCATGCGCAGCATCGGCGCGGCCGAGCGGGCGCTGGAGCTGATGTGCGAGCGCGCGATTGCCCGCAGCGCCTTCGGCAAGACCATCGCCCAGCAGACCGTGACCCAGGAGCGCATCGCCGAGGCGCGCTGCAGCATCGAGCAGGCCCGGCTGCTGACCTTGAAGGCCGCCTACATGATGGACACGGTGGGTAACAAGGTGGCCAAGGCCGAGATCGCGATGATCAAGATCGTCGCGCCGACGATGGCGCTGAAGATCATCGACTGGGCGATCCAGGTCTATGGCGGCATGGGGGTCTCGCAGGACACGCCGCTGGCGATGATGTGGGCGCACCAGCGCACCCTGCGTCTGGCCGACGGCCCCGATGAGGTGCACCGCAACTCGCTGGCCAAGCTGGAGCTAGCCCGTCATATGAAGCTGCCGGCCGACAAGGTCGAGATGCCCATCACAAGAGGCGGCTGAAACAAACTCCCCCGCTAGGGGGTCTGTCGCTGCGCGGGAGGGGCCGCTAGCATCCGTCGCTTGTTCCGCAAAGCCCCACGATGCAACGCCCCAAGCTCTCCCGCGCATGGCCGCCCCTGGCTTTTGGCCTGGTGCTGGCCCTCCAGGCCACGGTGCTGATCAGCAGCCTGGGCGGCTGGGTGGACCGTGCCTGGCTGCCCTGGCTGAGCATGGCCAGTCTGGGCCTGAGCGCGCTGGTGGCCGGGCTGGCGCTGATGGCCATGGCCCATGCCCGGGCCCGCGCCGAGCGCGCCCAGCGCACGCTGGAAGAGGCCATCGACGCGCTGCCGGCCAGCGTCGAGATCTTCGACGCCCAGGACAAGCTGGTCGCCTTCAACAAGCGCCTGGTCGAGATCTATCCCCATATGCTGCGCGAGTTCGAGCGCGGCGCCAGCTTCGAGGAGCTGGCGCGCGCCTCGCTGGCCATCAAGGGCGTGCCCGAGGCGATCGGCCGCGAGGAGGAATGGCTGACCGAGCGCAAGCGCAACCGCGGCCAGCAGCGCGCGCCGCTGCTGCAGCGCGTGCATGGCGAGACCTGGCTGCGCATCTTCGAGCGCCGCACGCCCTCGGGCGGCATGGTGGGCGTGCGTCTGGAGGTCAGCGACCTGGTCCATGAGCAGCAGCGCCTGGCCGCCAGCCAGGCCCATCTGCAGGCCCTGATCAATGCGGCCACCAACGGCATCGTCACGCTGGACACCGGCGGCCATATGCTGGAGGTCAACCCCGCCTGCGCCCAGCTCTTCGGTTTCAGCGCGCCGGAGCTGCGCGGCGGCCATCTGAGCATGCTGATACAGGGCGTTCCCAGCGCCCCGCAAGACCTGACCCGGAACGCGTCACTGAGCGGCGGCAGCCAGGAGTTCAGCGCCCGCCACCGCGACGGCCGCGAGCTGGCCGTGCACCTGTCGGTGGCCGAGGTCAAGACCGCCACCACCCATCTGTTCGTCGGCATCATCACCGACTTCAGCGAGCGCAAACGCCAGGAGATGCGGCTGCGCCAGGCCAACGAGCTGCTGGCCCGCCAGTCCACCACCGACGGGCTGACCGGCGTCGGCAACCGCCGCCTGTTCGACCAGGCGCTACAGATCGAGTGGCAGCGCAGCGCCCGTTCGGGCAAGCCGCTGGCGATGCTGCTGGTCGATATCGACCATTTCAAGCAGTACAACGACCACTACGGCCATGTCGCCGGCGACGACTGCCTGCGCCGCGTCGCCACCCTGCTGCGCAGCTGCGTCGGCCGCGGCGGCGAGCCGGTGTGCCGCTACGGCGGCGAGGAGTTCGCGGTGCTGCTGGTCGACACCGATCTGGCCGGCGCCCAGGTGGTGGCCCAGCGCATCCTCGACAGCGTGCGCCTGGCCGCCATCGAGCACGCCGCCTCGCCGGTGCGCCACAGTGTCTCGCTGAGCATAGGCGTGGCAGCGCGCGTCGCCGAGGCCCAGCTGCCGGCCCTGCACCTGATTGAGCTGGCCGATGCGGCGCTCTACCAGGCCAAGCAGGCCGGGCGCGCCCGCATGGTCTGCAGTCCGCTGGTGGCCTGATTTACCATCGGCGCCTATGCCGACCACCGCCGCCGACTACATCAAGAGCCATATCCGCACCGTGCCCGACTGGCCCAGCACGGGCGTGCAGTTCCGTGACATCACGCCGCTGCTGTCCAATCCGCGCGTGTTCCGCGTGCTGATCGACCAGTTCGTGCACCGCTATTTCGACGCGAAACCGACGGCCATCGCCGGCCTCGACGCGCGCGGCTTCATCATCGGCTCGGTGCTGGCCTATGAGCTGAACATCGGCTTCATCCCGATCCGCAAGAAGGGCAAGCTGCCCTTCACGACGGTGGAGGAGACCTATGAGCTGGAGTACGGCAGCGCCACGGTGGAAATGCACACCGACGCCGTCAAGCCCGGCGACCGCATCGTGCTGATCGACGACCTGATTGCCACCGGCGGCACGATGATGGCCGGCGCCAAGCTGCTGCAGCGCCTCGGCGCGCTGGTGGTCGAGGGCGCGGCCATCGTCGACCTGCCCGAGCTCGGTGGCTCCCAGCGCCTGCAGCAGAGCGGGCTGCCGCTGTTCACGCTGGTCGACTTCGACGGCCACTGAAGGACAATAGACCATGGCCAAACCCATTCCCCGCCTCAGCCGCGACCAGATCGACGCTGTCATCAAGACCGCCTGGGACGACACCCCGCCCTATAACAAGGTGCTGATGCAGCACGCCATCGGGCAGGGCGAGCTGGTGCAGCTGATGAAGCGCGAACTGACCTCCAGCGCCTACAAGCTCTGGGCCGCCCAGGGCAAGGGCGTCAAGCCACCGAAGGCCAAGTCGACCTGGCCGCACGGCCGCTGATGCCGCAAGCACTCAATGTGCTGGGCACGCCGCTGGTGCCCTGCTCCTACGACCCGCTGACCGGTTTCTTCCGCGACGGCTGCTGCCATACCGATCAGCATGACCTCGGCAGCCACGTGATCTGCGCCAAGCTCACGGCCGCCTTTCTGCAGTTCTCGGCGCTGCGCGGCAACGACCTCGGCACGCCCCGCCCCGAACAGCGCTTTAGAGGCCTGAAGCCGGGCGACCGCTGGTGCCTGTGCGCGCTGCGCTGGAGGCAGGCCTATGAGGCCGGCGTCGCGCCGCCGGTCGTGCTGGAATGCACCCACGCGCGGGCGCTGCAATACGTCAGCCTGGAGCAGCTGCGCGCGGCGACCGTGTAAGCCCGGGGCTCCTCCCGCCCCAAAAAAGAAGCCCGGCAAACCATCACGGCTGCCGGGCAAGTCTCAGGGCCATTTGAGGGAGGGAGGAAGAGCACCCTGAGTGAGGCCAATTTACCAACTCGGGGCGCCGCTGCGCGTAGGACAAGGCCGCATTCGAGCCGCGGCGATTGGCCTTGGCACCGACTTCTGATCTAGCGATTCGGTTCGCCGATCAAATAGCCCAGCCCCATAGAACCCCATAGAACCCCATAGAACCCCATAGAACCACCCATGACTGCTCAGCCTTCGTCCGCCAGCGTGTAACTGGCCCAGCGCCGTTCACCCTGCTGCTTCAGTACGCCATTGGCCTTCAGCCGCCGCAGCAAGGTGGCCGCCTGGTCACTGGATAAGCGGCACAGCTCCATCACATCGCCCCGGACAATCCGGCCATGCTGGCGGATGTAGCTCAACACCATCTGTTCATGCTGGATCGCCGAGAAACCGGCCTGGCGCGTGTAGGCGGCTTGGCCGCCCGCCAACCGGTACACCTGAGCCGACAGCATGTAGCTGCGCCCTCGGGTGGCGCCGTGAGGCTCTACCAGGCCGGCCTCGGTCAAGGCCTCCAGCGTCTGCCGCGCCTGAGCCACGTCGCGCTGGATGTAGGCGGCCAGCTCTTCGGCCGTCAGCCGCTTCTGGGTACGCAGCGCGCTGAGGGCAATCAGGCTGTCGATCGGCAGCTCACTGCTGCCGCCACGCTCGGCGTCCACCACCAGGCGCCGGAACTCCAGATCCGCCGGGTCTGTCGGCAGACGCAGCACGACATCCTCGCGCGAAGTGCGGCTGTAGTCTGGCGCCGGTCGGCCGAACTTCAGCAGACCCCGAAAAATCTTGTCCACACCTCGCCCCGAGCGCTCGACCACGCCGATGCGCTTCATCGCGTCCGCCAGTTGCGGATTGCGCGGATGGGGCTCGATGGTCAGCAGATTGCTCAGCGTCACGCCATCGACCAGGCCGCCGGGATTGCTGACGACCAGGGCGCCGTCTTCAAGCCGCACATGCACGGCCCCCAGGCGGTGATAGTCGCGATGGATCAGCGCATTCGCCACCGCCTCGCGAAACGCCCCCAGGTCCACCAAGGGCACAGGCACCCGGAATAGCCCCACCTGAAGCTCTTCCTCCGGGTTGTAGGGCCGGAAATTGGTCTCCAGCCAGTCCAGCGCCTTGAGCAGCGGGAAACGCCGGAATTCGTTGAAGCGCACCGACTCGCGCGCCAGCACCTGAAAGGCGAACTCATGGGTAGGCACCAGCTCGCGCAAGGCCGGCTCGCGGCCGATCAACAGCAGGCCCGTCAGCGTGGGTGCGCGATGACCGCCGGGTAGACGCCCGGTCAGCCCCAGCGCGCCGTCCAGCGCCTCATCGTCCAGCTCCAGCAGCACCCGGTCGCCGCCATACTGCTGCACGCTCTGGCGCAGCCGCTCCCGCTCCAGCGGGTCCAGGTCCGCCAAGGTGGCGCCGGCCACGATCTGTGCCGAGGCGTCCATCTGGCCGAAGCTGCTCGCGCGGCTGGCGCGGTCATGCGGCAGCATGGCCACGCACTCGGGCTCACCATCGGCCTTCAGGCGACGACGCAGGTAGACGCCGCCGGTGGTCGCGACCTCGCCCTGGGCCTTGGGCACAGCGATATGGGCCACCACGACATTGCCAAATTGCACGGGCGTGACAGTCACCGCCAGCGATGGCGAGGTGCGCGCGGCCACCAGGCCGGCCATACCCATCAGCTGTTGATGCTCGATGTGCAGCCCCGTCGGCGCGCCGTCGTCCTCGACGCCCAGCCACAGCTCGCCGCCCTCGGCGTTGGCGAGGCAGACGATGGCTTCGATCAGGTCGCGGTCCGGCAGGCGCGTGCGGTCGCTCTTGAACTCGACGGTCAGGGATTCACGGGCGGGCAGCTGCGGTGGAGTCATGACTTGCTTTCAGGCTGGATGCGCTCGTTGTTGTCGAGTCAGCGGCATGTGATGCGCTGTGATGCCTCAGGCCTGGCGGCTGAACCGACCCATGATGACCTTGCCGGACGTGATCAGGGACTCGATGTAGTCCGCCCAAAACTGCAGCATCTCGCGCCGCTGCGGCGCGTACTCGGCCCGGTTGTAGACGCCGCGCACGCCACCAATGATGTGATTGAGGGCCTTCTCCACCACGTCCGATGGCCAGCCGTTCTCATGCAGCAGGGTCGAGGCCGTGCGGCGCAGATCGTGGATGGTGAAGGCAGGGATGGTCTGGCCCTGCAGGGCGGTTTTCAGCGCGGTGTTGATCGAGTTGTGGGCAAAGGTCTTGGTCCTGCTGCCACGGCCCGGCAACACGAGTTCGCTGGTATCGGCCAACACCTTCAGTTCCCGGAACAGCTCGACCGCCTGGCGCGACAGGTACACGATATGCGGCTTGCCGGTCTTGGAGTGCTCGGCGGGGATGTGCCATTCGGCCTGCTCAAAGTCGACATCTGACCAGCGCGCCAGCAGCAGCTCAGACTTGCGCACCATGGTCAGCAGGATCAGGTGTAATGCCAACTTGAACTGCCGGCGGATGTTGGACTCGAAGGCGGCCCGCAGAAAGTCCCTGAT
Organism: Paucibacter sp. XJ19-41; assembly: GCF_028462495.1. Classification (NCBI taxonomy): domain Bacteria; kingdom Pseudomonadati; phylum Pseudomonadota; class Betaproteobacteria; order Burkholderiales; family Sphaerotilaceae; genus Roseateles; species Paucibacter sp. XJ19-41. The sequence goes on along the minus strand of NZ_JAQOWX010000015.1, from coordinate 52,431 downwards.
CTCATCGGGCGACAGGGCGCGGTCACGGGACCTGGACTTGTGAACATGACGCATGGGCAGCGCCAACACCGGATTGATCGGGGCGAGGCCACAGGTCAGCGCATAGTCAAACATCCGCTTCAGGACACTGCGCAACTGGCCGGCGGCGGCATCGAAGCCCTCATCCTTCTTGCGCCAGATGATGGTCCGCACATCCTCCGTGGTGACCTCCCGCACGGGCTTGGCGCCGATCACGGGCACGATGGACTTCTCGAAATAGCGGCGCGGACTCGACACGTCCTGCCGGTCCTTGGCCACCACCTCCCGGAAGAAGCGCTCGCCGAACTCGGCCACCGTGATGGTGTCGGGCGCCGGAACCTTGGCCAGCTGCTTTTGCTCCGCAGGGGAGTGCCCTAGCGCCACGGTACGGGCGGCCTCATCCCGCTTCACGCGGGCATTGCGCAGCGAGAGGGCAGGGTACTTGCCGAGGGTCAGCTTCTCCTGCTTGCCAGCGAAGCGATAGCGGTAGCGCCAGATGATGCCGCCGGTCGGGAAGACCTCGACATACAGGCCTCGATCATCTGTGACCGTGTAGGCCTTGTCCCTGGGCTTCAAGGCCTTCAGGGCGATATCGGTGAGGGCCATGACCACCTCGCTGAGTCCAAGTTGATTCAGCAATTGTGTCCAAGTTGCTATTTGGACTCAAACTTGGACTCAAAGACCCTTGGATCTTCTCGCACTTCAAAAAACAAACATGGACTCAAATTCGCTTTAAGACATTGAATTTAAAGGGAAAGTTCGATCTGCATGGGACGCCATGGAACGTCCTGGAACATGCTTTTTATTTCCCGATACAAAACCGGCTGAATATCTCGCCGAGCAAATCGTCGGCCGAGAACGCGCCGGTGATCTCGCCGAGGGCGTCGTGCGAGAGCCGCAGCTCTTCGGCCAGCAAATCCAGCGCGGGAGGCTGCTGGGTGGCCACGGCCTTGGCCAGCTCCAGATGCTCGCGGGTGCGCTTGAGTGCCTGGACATGGCGCTCGCGGGCGATGAACAGGCCCTCGGGCGTGGCGTGCCAGCCGACCTGCTGCAGCAGGCGCTGGCGCAGCTCGCTCAGGCCGGCGCCGGTCTTGGCGGACAGCGCGACGGCGCCTGGGGCCAGGTCTTGCCCATGGGCGGTGTCGGCCTTGTTGAAGACCTGCAGGATGCGGCCGGCATCGACGCCCTGCAGGCGCTCGTTGATCAGGCGGTCCTCGGCCTCGTAGTCCGGCTGGCCGATGCGGCTCAGGTCGTGCAGGAACAGCACGACATCGGCATCGGCGATCGCATCCCAGCTGCGCGCGACGCCGATGCGCTCGACCTCGTCCTCGGTCTGGCGCAGGCCGGCGGTGTCGCTGATGTGCAGCGGCACCCCCTCGATCTGTATGGTCTGGCTGACCTTGTCGCGCGTGGTGCCGGGTATCGGCGTCACGATGGCCAGCTCGGCACCGGCCAGCGCGTTCAGCAGCGAGCTCTTGCCCACATTGGGCTGGCCGGCCAGCACCACCTTGATGCCCTCGCGCAGCAGCGCGCCCTGCTGGGTGCGGTCCAGCACGGCCGCGAGCCGGGCATGCAAGCGGTCCAGCTGACCCAGCGCATCGGCCTGCTGCAGGAAGTCGATCTCTTCCTCCGGGAAGTCCAGCGTGGCCTCGACCAGCATGCGCAGCTTGATCAGCGCATCACGCAGCTCGCCGACCTCGCCGGACAGCGCGCCAGCGAGCGCACGGCTGGCGCTGCGCGCGGCCGCCTCGGTACTGGCATCGATCAGATCGCTGACGGCCTCGGCCTGGGCCAGATCCAGCTTGCCGTTCAGAAAGGCGCGCTGGGTGAACTCGCCGGGCTCGGCCAGGCGCATGCGCATGCCGGTGCCGGCCTCCATGCAGCGCGCCAGCAGCAGCTGAAGCACCACCGGCCCGCCATGGGCCTGCAGCTCCAGCACATGCTCGCCGGTATAGGAATGCGGGGCCGGGAACAGCAGGGCCAGGCCCTGGTCTATGGCCTCGCCGTCGGCCGCGCGGAAGGGCAGATAGCTGGCCTCGCGCGGCTTCAGGGTCTTGCCGCACAGGGCCTGCACGATAGGGGTCAGGTCTTGCGCCGACGAGACGCGCACGATGCCCACCGCGCCTCGTCCGGGAGCAGTGGCGATGGCGACGATGGGATCTTGGTGGCGGGACAGCATGGGCGAATTTTCACCGATGGCGGCCACCCCTGACGAAAAACGCCGACCTTGGGGTCGGCGTCCGGGAGATGTCGCGGTGGATGGCGCGGGGGAGGCTGTCAGCGGGCGCTCGCATGAGCCCCGCTGATGGGCCTTGTCGCCAGGCACTGTTGTCTTTGACAGGCCGGTGACTCTCTGCCCCGCATGTGATCGATTAAAGGCCTGGCGGCGCCAATAAAAAAGCCCCCAAGTGCGGGGGCACCCGGGGGCTTCGTGAAATGCTGGCGCCGGCGGCTATTTATTGACGCCGAGCTGCCGGTTGATCATCCACTGCTGGGCGATCGACAGGATGTTGTTGGTCAGCCAGTACAGCACCAGACCGGCGGGGAAGAAGAAGAACATGAAGCTGAAGGCCAGCGGCATGATCCACATCATCTTGGCCTGCATCGGGTCCGGCGGCGTCGGGTTCAGCCAGACCTGGAACAGGCTGGACAGCGTCATCAGGATGGGCAGCACGAAGAACGGATCCTTGGCCGACAGGTCGGTGATCCACAGAATCCACGGTGCATGGCGCATCTCGACGCTGGACAGCAGCACCCAGTACAGCGCGATGAAGAAGGGCATCTGCAGGAAGATCGGCAGGCAGGAGCCGATCGGGTTGATCTTCTCCTCGCGGTAGATCTTCATCATCTCCTGCTGCATCTGCTGCGGCTTGTCCTTCAGGCGCTCGCGCATCTCGGTGATGCGCGGGTTGACCGCCTTCATCTTGGCCATGCTGCGGTAGGCGCTGGCATTGAGCCAGTAGAACGCGATCTTCAGCAGCACCACCAGCGCGATGATGGACCAGCCCCAGTTGCCCAGCAGCTTGTGCAGCTGGTCGAGCAGCCAGAACAGCGGCTTGGACAGGATGGTGAACCAGCCATAGTCCTTCACCAGCTCCAGGCCCGGGGCGAGCAGGGCCAGCTTGTTCTCTTCCTGCGGGCCGACGAAGAGCTGGTGGTCGGCGCTGACGCTGGCGCCGGGCGCCAGCTGGGCCAGCGGGAACAGCATGCCCACCGAGTACAGATTGTTGTCGACCTTCTTCGCGTAGAACTCGCGCGGGCTGTCGCCCTTGTGCAGCCAGGCGCTGGCGAAGTAGTGCTGGACCATCGCGACCCAGCCGTCGCTGGCATTCTTCTCGACGCTGGCCTTGCCCTTTTCGATGTCCTTGAAGTCGAGCTTCAGGAACTTCGACTTGTCGGTATACATCGCCGGGCCGGTGAAGGTGAAATAGAAGCTCGACTCATTGGGCAGCGGATTGCCGTCGCGCACCAGCTGGGTATAGAGCTGGGGCGTCAGCGGCGCGGCCGAGGTGTTCAGCACCTCGTGCTTGACGTCCACCGCATAGTCGCCACGCTTGAAGGTGTAGGTCTTGACCAGCTTGACGCCGCCCTGCTCGGGCGACTCGAAGCGCACGACCAGGCTTTGCTCGCCGTCCTTCAGGCTGCGCTCCCCGGGCACCAGGCTCATCGGGGTCAGATGGCTGGGCGCGCCGGCCACGCCGACCAGGCCGGTCTGGGCCAGGTAGACGCGCTGGGCGCTGCGGTCCAGCACGACGATATGGCCGCTGGCGTCGGTCTCGTCCTTGTGCTTGAGCAGTTCCACCCGCACCAGGCTGCCGCCCAGGCTGTCCAAGGTGGCCTTGACCACATCGGTGCTGATGACGACGGTTTCGCCAGTGCTGCTCGGTGCCGCAGCGGTCGGCGCGGCGCCCGGTGTCGCGGCCGCGCCCGGCAGAGTAGCAGCGGTGGGCAGCGCGGCAGCGCCGGGTGCCGAGCCAGCAACGGCCGCCGGCTTCGGTGCGGCGGGGCTGAACATCGAGGGGTGACCGTTGTGCTTTTGCCAGCCGTCCCACAACAGGACAAGCGACATGGTGAAGACCACCCACAGCACGGTGCGGCGTATATCAGTCATTGGGACGCTTCAGGATTGGAGGAGGAGGAACGGACGCCAGACCCGCAACCCAGACGGGTGAACAGGCCGGGCGGATTGTCGGGCACGGCATCATGCCCGCCCAAGCAGAAAGGATTGCAGCGCAGGATGCGGGCCGCCGCCAGATACGTGCCGGCGGCCGCGCCATGCTTGGCCAGCGCCTGCATCGCGTAGGCCGAACAGCTCGGCTGATAGCGGCAGCCGGCCTGCAGCCAGTGGCTGAACAAGAGCTGATAGCCACGCACCAGCCCCATCATGAAGCGCTGCGGCAGCGAGGCGGACGGGCGGTCCATATCGCTCAGGCCTGCGGCCGGGCACGGGCCGGCCGCTGTTGCTCGCGCTGCGGCGCGCGTGCGCGCTCGAACAGCTGGGCCAACTCGACGCGCGCAGCCGTGCGCAGCGCCTCGGACGAGGCGCTGGGGAACTGCTTGATATCGAAGGGCGCACGCAAGCGCACCACCCACAGCCCCGGCAGCAACGGCTCTTCGGCCGCAGCCTGGGCCACGAAGGCGGCGCGGATCTGGCGCTTCAGCAGGGTACGGGTCACGGCGCGGCGGGCATGGCGTTTGGGCACCACGCTACCCAGCCAGCAGCCTTGCGGCAGCGCCTGAGCGCGGCCCTCATCCACAAGCATGTGGATGTCCGGTGCATCGCCTGTTGATAACTTGGCCGCATCTGTGGACAACTTCTTGCCCGGCAGGCTGGGGCTGGCCGCAACATGGTGCACAGCGAAATGGCTGCTGCGAGCACGGCTGGGCGAACCCAGCACGCGCTCAAAGTCGGCCGATCGCAGGATGCGGCCGATCACGCTGTCGTGTCCCGACTTAGACAGCCAGACGCTTGCGGCCCTTGGCGCGGCGCGCAGCGATGACGGCGCGACCGCCGCGGGTCTTCATGCGGACGAGGAAGCCATGGGTACGGGCGCGACGGGTCTTGGAAGCTTGGTAGGTGCGTTTCATGATGAAACCTCTTGAGGTCTAAAGACGCTACAACGCAGCGAGGAATCCTCGCCCGCGAGAGCGGTTGTGGGCAAATCGTTACGAGATGCGCTGGGCATCCCGGCCGCCGAAGCCGCGCCGATCTGCCACACCCTTGACGGGTCCAGCAGGCCGATACGGCCCAGACGGCCACCGATGTGCGCCGCGCCGGCCCTGCCTTGGGGCCGACATGGGACAAGACCCATCAATCCACATGCTAGTGCAAAGAACAAGTCCGCCCGTGCGCAACCATCCGGCGTCCGGAAAACCCGCGATTACACCAAACTTTGGCGCCCCGGTCAATCAAGAGGGATCGCCATCCCGGGTTATCGGGGGCTTGACCGCGCCCAAAAATCTGTGGATAACCTGCGATTCGGCCGCGTCAAACCCGTACAATCCGGCCGCTCAAGAACAAGTTTTCCACAATGAGCGCAGACATGTCTGGGGCAGAACTTTGGCAGCGCGGCTGTGAGCGCCTGGCTGCTGAACTGCCCGAACAACAATTCAATACCTGGATTCGCCCGCTGCCCCCGGCCGATGTGGCCGACGGCAGCGGCGCCGACGCGGTGGTCGTCTCGTTGCGCGTGCCCAACCGCTTCAAGCTCGACTGGATCCGCAACCAGTATGCGGGCCGCATCGAAGCCATCCTGACCGAGCTGGCCGGCAAACCGGCCCGCCTGGAGCTGGCCCTGGCCGCGCGTGAGCCGGTCGGCCGCGTGGCCCAGCCCCTGCCCGCCAACCAGCCGATCGCCGTCGGCCAGGTGCTGCACAACGGCCTGCGCCCGGTCAGCCCGCCGCAGCCCGAACCCGTGCCGGCGGCCCCGGCCGCGCCGCGCGACCCGCAACAGCCCGTCATCCACAGCAATCCGGCCCTGGGTCCGCCGCCCAGCGCCAGCCGCCACCGCCTCAATACCGCGCTGACCTTCGACACCCTGGTGCCCGGCCGCGCCAACCAGATGGCGCGCACCGCGGCCCTGCATGTGGCCGGTGCGCCGGGCGCGATGTACAACCCGCTGTTCATCTACGGCGGCGTCGGTCTGGGCAAGACCCATCTGATCCATGCGGTCGGCAACGCCTTGCTGCGCGACAAGCCTGATGCGCGGGTGCTCTATCTGCATGCCGAGCAGTTCATCTCGGATGTCGTAAAGAACTACCAGCGCAAGACCTTCGACGAGCTCAAGGCCAAGTACCACTCGCTGGACCTGCTGCTGATCGATGATGTGCAGTTCTTCGCCGGCAAGGACCGCACGCAGGAGGAGTTTTTCAACGCCTTCGAGGCCCTCTTGGCCAAGCGCGCCCACATCATCATGACCTCGGACACCTATCCCAAGGGCCTGGTGGACATCGATGAGCGCCTGACCAGCCGCTTCGACGCCGGCCTGACGGTGGCCATCGAGCCGCCCGAGCTGGAGATGCGGGTGGCCATCCTGATCAAGAAGGCCGAGGCCGAGCAGACACCGATGCCCGAGGATGTGGCCTTCTTCATCGCGAAGAACGTCAGAGCGAACGTGCGCGAGCTCGAAGGTGCGCTGCGCAAGGTGCTGGCCTACAGCCGTTTCTCGCACAAGGACATCAATATCCAGCTGGCCCGCGAGGCGCTGAAGGACCTGCTGTCGATCCAGAACCGGCAGATCTCGGTCGAGAACATCCAGAAGACGGTGGCCGACTTCTACAAGATCAAGGTCGCCGATATGTACAGCAAGAAGCGCCCGGCCAGCATCGCGCGACCGCGCCAGATCGCGATGTACCTGGCCAAGGAGCTGACACAGAAGAGCTTGCCCGAGATCGGCGAGCTGTTCGGCGGCCGCGACCACACGACGGTGCTGCATGCGGTGCGCAAGATCGGCGGCGAGCGGCAGAAGAACACCGAGCTGAACCAGCAGCTTCACGTGCTGGAGCAAACCTTGAAGGGCTAGCGCTTTCCTCAGCGGAATTTGCCCTATAAGTAGGTGAAAATACGCGCTGTTGCCCGACGGGCCCGGCGCCAAAGCCAAAACAGAGCGGAGAGAGGTTTCCATGATTGTGTTGAAAGCCACCCAGGACAAGGTCTTGAGCGCGCTGCAGGCCGTGGCCGGCATCGTCGAGCGGCGCCATACCCTGCCCATCCTGGCCAATGTGCTGATACGCAAGCAAGGCCCGCAGCTCGAGCTGACCACCTCCGACCTGGAAATCCAGGTCCGCACCACGGCCGAGCTGGACGGCGACGCCGGCAACTTCAGCACCACGGTGGGCGCGCGCAAGCTGATCGACATCCTGCGCTCGATGCCCGCCGACCAGACCGTCAGCCTGACCGCCAATGCCAGCAAGCTGACGCTGCAGGGCGGCAAGAGCCGCTTCACCTTGCAGACCCTGCCGGCCGATGACTTCCCGCTGGTGCAGGAAGCCGCCGACTTCGGCCCGGCCTTCGCCGTGCCGCAGAAAACGCTGAAGAGCCTGATCAACCAGGTGCACTTCGCGTTGGCGGTGCATGACATCCGCTACTACCTCACCGGCATCCTCTTCGTTGCCGAAGGCAAGACCCTGACCCTGGTCGCCACCGACGGCCATCGCCTGGCGCTGGCCCAGGCGACGCTGGAAGCCGATATGCCCAAGCAGGAAGTCATCCTGCCGCGCAAGACCGTGCTGGAGCTGATGCGCTTGCTGAAGGACGGTGGCAAGGATGGCTCCGACGACCAGCCGATCGAGATGCGCTTCGCCGGCAACCAGGCCAAGTTCACCTTCAGCGGCATGGAGTTCGTCACCAAGCTGGTCGAGGGCAAGTTCCCCGACTACAACCGCGTGATCCCGAAGAACCACAAGTTCAATGTGACGCTGGGCCGCCAGCCGCTGCTGGCCAGCCTGCAGCGCGCCGCGATCCTGACCAGCGAGAAGTTCAAGGCAGTGCGCCTGAGTTTCGAGCCGGGCCTCCTGAGCATCGCCTCCAGCAATGCCGAGCAGGAAGAGGCCAAGGAAGAGATCGAGATCGACTACGGCGGCGACCTGATCGAGACCGGCTTCAACGTGACCTATCTGATGGACGCGCTGCAGAACATGAGCCAGGACATGGTGTCCATCGATCTGAACGACAGCGCCGCCAGCGCGCTGATCACGATCCCCGAGCAGACCGGCTTCAAGTACGTCGTGATGCCGATGCGGATCTGAGGCGAGAACTGACTTGACGACAGCGGGCCTCGGCCCGCTTCAGTGCTTTTAAAGGGGCGGCGAAGTGGCTGCCCGACAGTGAGAGAGAGTCCCCGATGAGTGATGTGCCGAGCAACGAACAGAACCCCGATGGCCTGACCGATAAGCAGAAGGACGCGGTCTCCGCAGAAGCGTCTTCGGGCGCGGTCTACGGCGCGGATTCGATCCAGATCCTCGAGGGCCTGGAAGCCGTGCGCAAGCGCCCCGGCATGTATATCGGCGACACCTCGGACGGCACCGGCCTGCACCACCTGGTGTTCGAGGTGGTCGACAACTCCATCGATGAATCGCTGGCCGGCCATTGCGACGACATCATCGTCACGATCCACACCGACAACAGCATCTCCGTCATCGACAACGGCCGCGGCATCCCCACCGGCGTCAAGATGGACGACAAGCACGAGCCCAAGCGCAGCGCCGCCGAGATCGCGCTGACCGAGCTGCATGCCGGCGGCAAGTTCAACCAGAACAGCTACAAGGTCTCCGGCGGCCTGCACGGCGTGGGCGTGTCCTGCGTCAACGGCCTGTCCAAGACCCTGCGCCTGACCGTGCGCCGCGACGGCAAGATCCACCAGCTCGAGTTCAAGCAAGGCATCCCGCAGGACCGCCTGATCGAGATCGTCGACGGCGTCGAGACCAGCCCGATGCGCATCGTCGGCGAGACCGACAAGCGCGGCACCGAGGTCCACTTCCTGCCCGACACCGAGATCTTCCAGACCAACAACGATTTCCACTACGACATCCTCGCCAAGCGCCTGCGCGAGCTCTCGTTCCTGAACAACGGCGTCAAGATCCGCCTGGTCGACGAGCGCAACAACAAGGAAGACAACTTCGCCTACGCCGGCGGCGTGCAGGGCTTTGTCGAGTTCATCAACAAGGGCAAGAACACCCTGCACCCGAAGATCTTCCACGCCCAGGGCGACAAGATCAGCGAGCAGGGCACCAATGTCGGCGTCGAAGTGGCGATGCAGTGGAACGACGGCTTCAACGAGAACGTCCTCTGCTTCACCAACAACATCCCGCAGCGCGACGGCGGCACCCATCTGACCGGCCTGCGCGCCGCGATGACACGCGTGCTGAACAAATACATCGTCGACAACGAGCTGGCCAAGAAGGCCAAGGTCGAGGTGGCCGGCGACGATATGCGCGAAGGCCTGGCCTGCGTGGTCTCGGTGAAGGTGCCCGAGCCCAAGTTCAGCTCGCAGACCAAGGACAAGCTGGTCAGCTCGGAAGTGCGCGCGCCGGTCGAGGACATCGTCAGCCGCCTGCTGACCGACTGGCTGCTCGAGAACCCGATCGACGCCAAGATCATCTGCGGCAAGATCCTCGACGCCGCCCGCGCCCGCGAGGCCGCGCGCAAGGCCCGCGAGATGACGCGCCGCAAGGGCGTGCTCGACGGCCTGGGCCTGCCCGGCAAGCTGGCCGATTGCCAGGAGAAGGATCCTTCGCTGTGCGAGATCTACATCGTCGAGGGTGACTCCGCCGGCGGCTCCGCCAAGCAGGGCCGCGACCGTAAGTTCCAGGCCATCCTGCCGCTGCGCGGCAAGATCCTGAACGTCGAGAAGGCGCGCTACGAGAAGCTGCTGACCTCCAACGAGATCATCACGCTGATCACCGCTTTAGGCACCGGCATCGGCCGCGGCGCCGGCAGCGACGACTTCAACCCCGACAAGCTGCGCTACCACCGCATCATCATCATGACCGACGCGGACGTGGACGGCGCCCACATCCGCACCCTGCTGCTGACCTTCTTCTACCGCCAGATGCCCGAGCTCTGCGAGCGCGGCCACATCTACATCGCCCAGCCGCCGCTCTACAAGGTCAAGGTCGGCAAGCACGAGCAATACCTGAAGGACGGCACCGAGCTGGACGCCTTCCTGCTGAAGGTGGCGCTGCAGGACGCCCATCTGCACACCGGCATCGGCGGCGCGGTGCTCTCCGGCGAAGCGCTGGAGCAGCTGGCGCGCAAGTACGTCCTGTCCGAAAGCGTGATCACCCGCCTGGCCAACTGGATGGACTTCGAGGCGCTGCGCGTGCTGTCCAGCGGCCTGGCCATCAACCTCGACACCAAGGAGGCCGCCGAGGAAGCCGCTGCCGCGATGCAGGCCGCGCTGCACCAGGCCGAAGTCAGCAGCGAGTACGACGCCCGCACCGACAAGCTGCTGCTGCGCATCAGCCGCCGCCAGCACGGCAATGTGCGCTCCAGCGTCATCAATGCCGACTTCATGCACGGCGCCGACTACGAAGTGCTGGCCGACGCCGGCCGCACCTTCAAGGGCCTGATCGGCGAGGAAGCCATCGTCCGCAAGGGCGAAGGCGAGAAGGCCAAGGAAAGCAAGGTCAGCGACTTCCGCGGTGCGATGGCCTGGCTGATGCAGCAAGCCGAAAACAGCGTCGGCCGCCAGCGCTACAAGGGTCTGGGCGAGATGAACCCCGAGCAGCTCTGGGAAACCACGATGGACCCCAACGTCCGCCGCCTGCTGCGCGTGCAGATCGACGACGCCATCGAAGCAGACCGGGTGTTCACGATGCTGATGGGCGACGAGGTCGAGCCGCGCCGCGATTTCATTGAGACGAATGCGCTGAGGGCGGCGAATATCGACGTGTGATCGAGGCCTCGCTCGCAGGTTTTGGCGAGCCACCAGCAGGGAGAAGGCATGTCGCCAGAGCAGAAGGCACGGCTCGTCATCGATACGAAGCTGGCCCAGGCGGGATGGATGGTCCAGGACTACCGCGCGCTCGATCTGAGCGCCGGCCTGGGTGTGGCCGTGCGCGAGCACCCGACCGACACCGGCCCTGCCGACTACCTGCTCTATGTGGACCGCGAGCCGGTGGGCGTGATCGAAGCCAAGCGTGACGAGGCCGGTGAGAACCTGACTGCCACCGAGCGGCAGACCGAGGGCTACGCAAGTGCCAAGCTCAAATGGCGGCGCGAGCACAAGCCCTTGCCCTTTTTGTTTGAGAGCACCGGGCAGATCATCCGTTTCAGCAATGCGCTGGACCCCGCACCGCGCTCGCGCGAGATATTCCATTTCTTTCGGCCCGAGCAATTGCAGCAATGGGCGACCCGGCCTGACAGCCTGCGCCGCCGCCTGGCCGAGCACATGCCCGCCCTGCCCAGCGAGAACCTGCGCGATTGCCAGACCGATGCCGTCATCGGCCTCGAACAGTCACTGGGCGCCAACCGGCCACGCGCCCTGGTCCACATGGCCACCGGCGCCGGCAAGACCTTCACCGCCATCACGGCCATCTACCGCCTGCTCAAGTTCGGCGGCGCCAAGCGCATCCTGTTCCTGGTGGACACGCGCAACCTCGGCAAGCAGGCGCATCAGGAATTCATGGCCTACACGCCGCCCGACGACGGCCGCAAGTTCACCGAGCTCTACAACGTGCAGCGCGTCGGCACGGCCGGAGTGGACCGCCACGCGCACGTCTGCATCAGCACCATCCAGCGCATGTACGCGACGCTCAGTGGCGAACCCCTGGACGAGTCGACCGAGGACATCCCGGCCGAGGACGTGGCCAAGGCCGTCGGCAAGCAGGGCAAGCTGGTGCAGTACAACGCCGAGCTGCCCGTCGAAGCCTTTGACTTCATCGTCATCGACGAGTGCCATCGCAGCATCTACAACCTGTGGAAACAGGTGCTCGATTACTTCGACGCCTTTTTGATCGGCTTGACCGCCACCCCGGACAAGCGCACCTTTGGCTTTTTCAATGAGAACGTGGTGGCCGAGTACAGCTATGAAGACTCGGTAGCCGATGGCGTCAACGTCGGCTACGACGTCTGGGAGATCGATACCGAGGTCACGAAGAAGGGCGGCCTGCTTGAGGCCAAGGAGTGGGTGGACCACCGCGACCGCCAGACCCGCAAGAAGCGCTGGGCCGAAACCGAAGAAGACACCGCCTACACCGGCAAACAGCTGGACCGTTCGGTGGTCAACACCAGCCAGATCCGCTTGTGTCTCCAGGCCATGAAGACGGCCGTGGAAACCCAGCTCTTTCCCAACCGGCAGGAAACGCCCAAGACCCTGATCTTCGCCAAGACTGACAGCCACGCCGACGACATCATCAAGCTGGTGCGCGAGGTCTACGACCAGGGCAATGCGTTTTGCCGCAAGGTCACCTACAGCGAGAAAGACGCTGACGGCGTGCTGCAGGCCTTCCGCAACGAGTACCACCCGCGCATCGCCGTCACCGTGGACATGATCGCCACCGGCACCGATGTGAAGCCGCTGGAAGTGCTGCTCTTCATGCGCGATGTGCGCAGCAAGGGCTATTACGAACAGATGAAGGGCCGCGGCGTGCGCAGCCTCGATGCCGACGGCCTGCAGCGCGTCAGCGCCAGTGCCGATGGTGCCAAGACCCGCTTCGTCCTGATCGACGCGGTGGGCGTGGAGAAGTCGCTGAAGACCGAGAGCCGCCCGCTGGAAAAGAAGCCGCAGGTGCCGCTGAAGGAACTGCTGCAAGGCGTGGCCCTGGGCCAGCGCGATGACGACACCCTGCTCTCGCTGGCCAACCGCCTGGTGCGGCTGGCCAAGCAGCTGGACGACAAGGCCCGCACCCGCATCGAATCGGCCAGCGGTGGCGTCCCGGTGGCCGAGCTGGGCAAGACCCTGATCCAGGCCCTGAACCCCGATGCCATCGTGGAAGCCGCTCTCACCTCGGCCAAAGCTCAGGGCTTCACCCGCAGCGAAGACACGCTCTTGCCCGAGGAGCTGAAGGCTGCGCGCGAAGCGCGCGTGCGATCCGCCTGCGCTCCGTTTGACAAACCAGCCCTGCGCGACGAGATCGAGACAGCCCGCCGCGACCGCGAGCAACTGATCGATCACGTCAACCTCGACAAGGTCAATTTCTCCGGCTTCGCCGCCCAGGCCGAGGCCCAGGCACGCGAGGCCGTCCAGCGTTTCGAAGACTATCTGCGCGAGCACCAGGACGAGATTGCCGCCCTGGGCTTCTACTACCAGCAGCCCTACCAGTGCCGCCCCCTGGTCTTTGAGGCCCTGGACCAACTCACCGAGCAACTGGCCCGCCCGCCGCTGATGCTGACCACCGACAAGCTGTGGAGCGCCTATGCCCGGGTGAAGGCCAACCAGGTCAAGGGCGCCACGCTGCGCCGCCAGCTCACCGACATCGTCTCGCTGCTGCGGTTCGCCACCGGCATGGACACCGAACTGAAGCCCTTTGCCGACAGCGTGGACAAGCGCTTCCAGGCCTGGATCTTCCGCCACAACGCCCAGCGCGGCAGCTCCTTCAGCCCCGAGCAGACCGAATGGCTGCGCCTGATGAAGGATCACATCGCCAGCAGCTGCGCGATCGGCCGCGATGATTTCGACTACGCCGAGCTGGCCGCCAAGGGCGGGCTGCAGCGGGCCTGGGCCGTGTTCGGCCCGGAACTGGATGAACTGATGAGTGAGATGAATGTGGAGTTGGTGGCGTGAGCGGTATACCTAATGGTTGGGTAGCAACCTCGCTCAGCGAAGTCGTCTTTTTAAAAACTGGCCCGTTCGGGAGCGCGCTGCACCAGTCAGACTACATCGACGGGGGGACGCCGCTTGTTAACCCGATGCACCTTGTCGAAGGGCGTTTCGCACCATCACTCGGCATGTCTATATCGGCAGAAATGGCGGAAAGGCTCAGCGAGTACAGGCTTCGATCAGGTGATGTGGTGCTTGGTCGCCGTGGCGAGATGGGGCGTTGTGCGGTAGCTGGCTCCCGTGAAGAAGGCTGGATCTGCGGGACAGGGTCGCTGATTGTTCGGCCTGACCAGGGAGCGCTGAGCGCAGACTATTTGCAAAGGTTGCTTACCAGCCGATCCGTGGTGGACTATCTGTTGGCCGCGTCGGTCGGTTCAACGATGGCCAATCTGAACCAGCAGCACTTGCTAGCCTTGAAAGTACTGCTGCCACCCATAGCCGAGCAAACCCGCATCGTTTTGAAACTCGAAGAACTGCTGTCCGAGCTGGATGCCGGCGTGGCCGAGCTGAAGGCGGCGCAGAAGAAACTGAAGCAATACCGCCAGTCCCTGCTCAAGGCGGCGGTGGACGGCTCGCTCACCGCCGCATGGCGCGCCCGGCCGGAGAACCAAACGCCAACGGAAACCGGCGCCCAGTTGCTGGCACGCATCCTCCAAGAGCGCCGCGCCCGCTGGGAAGCCCAACAGCTCGCCAAGTTCGAGGCTCAGGGCAAGGTGCCGCCTAGCGGGTGGCAGGGCAAATATCCGGAGCCGCGAATTCCGGAGACCGCGGGCCTGCCAGAGTTGCCGAGGGGATGGGTGTGGGCGAGCGTTGATCAGCTGTCAGACGAGCAACGTTACGGAACTTCGGCGAAGACGAATCAGAATGCGGACGGGGTGCCTGTTCTTCGCATGGGGAATATCCAAGACGGTGAACTCGATACTTCAAATCTGAAGTTCTTGCCGCAGGATCATCACGAAATCCCCTCGCTCCTCTTGCGGGACGGTGACTTGCTCTTTAACCGTACAAATAGTCCGGAGCTTGTCGGCAAATCAGCCGTCTACCGTTCGCAAATTGCTCCGTGCTCCTACGCGTCGTATCTGATAGCAGTCCGCTTCCCGTTCGGCGTCTCTGCTGAATTTGTATCTGCTGTCATCAACTCCGCGTACGGGCGCAGTTGGGTCAAAGCCGTTGTTACGCAGCAAGTCGGGCAAGCCAATGTGAATGGCAGCAAGCTAGCTGCTCTTCCGATACCGGTCCCGCCTTTGGCTGAGCAGTACGAAATCGAGCGAGCTCTGAGCGAACTCCGGTCTAGCGTGTCTCACCAAGAACGGAATGTGGTGCGTTCGTTGAAGCAATCCACCGCCCAACGCCAAAACATCCTCCGCGCCGCCTTCTCCGGCCAGCTGGTGCCGCAAGACCCGGCCGATGAGCCCGCCAGCATGCTACTGGCGCGCATCCGCGCCGAGCGCGAAGCAGCCCAAGCCGGTCGCAAGCCGGCAGCCGGCGTCCGCGCGAAGCAAAGAAAGAATGTGTTGAAGGAGTCTGCTTGATCATGCCCGCCGAGCAAGACCTGACCCTCAACGATCTGTCCATCCTGGCCGAGCGCTGCGATCTGGAATGCAAGGCGGCGCAGGGCCGTGATGGGCGCGGCGAATTGCCCGCAGATTTCTGGAAGAGCTACAGCGCCATGGCCAATGGCGAAGGCGGCTTGATCTGGCTGGGCGTTCAGGAGAAGCCGCTCGGCCACTTCCAAGCCGTCGGTTTGATTGATGTGGAGCGTGTGCGCAAGGCGCTCTGGGACAACCTGCACAACCCCAAGCAGGTCAGCGCCAATCTGCTGGCCGAGCATCAGGTGCAGCCCGTGCGGGTCGATGGCAAGACGGTGCTGCGCATCGAGGTACCGCGTGCGAGCCGGCAGGTCAAGCCCGTGCATCTGGGCAGCAATCCCTTCGGTGGCACCTATTTGCGCCGCCACGAGGGCGACTATCCGGCTGACGAGGAGACCGTGCGGCGCATGCTGGCCGAGCGGGTGGAAGACGCGCGCGATGCGCGTGTCCTCAAGGGCTTTGACATCGCCGATCTGGACATGGACTCCGTGCTGGCCTACCGCAACCGTTTCGCGGCGGTGAAGCCCGGCCATGTCTGGGCCGATCTGTCGGTGCCGGACTTCCTGGAGCGCATTGGCGCCGTGGGTCGTGATCGGGAACAGGGCTATAGCGGGCTTCGGCTGGCGGGCCTGTTGATGTTCGGCCGCGCCGAGGTGATCCGCGAGGCGCTGCCCAATTACATGGTGGACTACCAGGAGCGCCCCGAGGCCAAGGCCGAGCGGCGCTGGATCGACCGGCTGGTGCCTGATGGCAGCTGGTCCGGCAATGTGTATGACTTCTTCCGCCGCGTGTATCAGCGGCTGACGGCCGATCTCAAGGTGCCGTTTCAGTTGCTGGATGCTCAGAGGGTGGAGGACACCCCGGTTCATGAGGCCTTGCGAGAGGCCTTGGTGAATACCTTGATTCACGCCGACTTCTCCGGGCGGGTGTCGGTGCTTGTGGTGAAGCGGCCGGATATGTTCGGCTTTCGCAATCCGGGCTTGATGCGCGTCCCGCCAGAGCTGGCCCTGGTCGGCGGCAACAGCGATTGCCGCAATCGCCGCTTGCAGACCATGTTCCAACTGGTCGGCTATGGCGACCATGCCGGTTCGGGGATTCCAAAGATCTACAGCAACTGGGCGGGCCAGCATTGGCGTCGCCCGGTGCTGCAGCAGGTGATGGAGCCCGAGCAAACGCTGATGGAGCTGCGCATGAGCAGCCTGCTGCCGCCGGAGACGGTGGCCAAGTTGGAAAGCTCACTGGGAGAGCGGTTTAGCGTGCTGGCGCCGCAGGAGCGCCTGGCCCTGGTCACGGTCGCCACCGAGGGGCAGATCAATCACTCTCGCTTGCGGGAAATCTCGGCGGATCACCCAACCGACATTACCAAGATGCTGGCCCGTTTGGTGCGCGACGGTTTGCTGGTTTCGGAGGGCATTGGCCGGGGCATGGTCTACCACTTGCCCGGCCAGGCGTTCGCGGTGCAGCGTTTGTTCGACGTTCCGGATGAGGATGTGGCTGTGCCATTAACACCGGAGCTCGGCGGGTCAGGGCCTGAAGCGCCTCGCTTAACACCGGAGCTCGCCCCTGGCACCGGCTTTTCGCCGCCCTTAACACCGGAGCTTGCCGCCGACGGTGCTACCGCTCCCCTGATTGCCGACCTCGGGCAACTGAGCGAGGAGGATCTGGCCGTACTCAAGGAAACGGCAGCACCGGCGAGTAGTCGCAAGCGTGTGGATCCCGACCTGATGCGTGAGACCGTTCTGGCGCTATGCAGAGGGCGCTATCTGGGTCTGCGTGTGCTGGCCTCGCTGCTCAATCGCCGGGACAAGGATGGCAGTGATCTGCGCAAGCGCATCTTGAACCCGCTGGTGCAGGAGGGCCAGTTGACGAGGGCGTTTCCGAGTCCGAGCGACCCGCGGCAGGCCTATCTGACAAGCCCGAAGGAATAGGCCGACTGGTAGCTTGCGTCTGTTCTCGGCTTAAGGACAAAGAGCCTGAAATCCAGGTCCGGGTCAGCCGCATGTCCTTTAGATTTGTGCTCGATCACAGGTAAATCAATGACTTATCAAAAGACCCTCGGGATTCGCCGACATCGCCACCGCCTTTAGGCACCCGTTTTGCGATCTGCCTGGATTAGCGCAGCGACGCAGTCGCCCAGGGCCTTATCCAGATGTAAGAGCCTGGCTGAATTGAGGCCCTCTACTCCAGGATACCGTCTAAACACCGGAGCTCGCCGCCTAAACACCGGAGCTAAGCTCCTTAACACCGGGGCTCGGCTTTAGCAGGCTGCCAGCCCACGACCTAGCCAGCGACACGATGAACACCTCCACCCTGATCCAGAAAGTCTGGAACTTCTGCCACACCCTGCGCGACGACGGCGTGGGCTATGGCGACTATCTGGAGCAGCTGACCTATCTGCTGTTCCTGAAGATGGCGCACGAATACGCGCAGGAACCCTACAAGCGCGACACCCGCATCCCTCGGGGCTACGACTGGGCCACGCTGCGGGCCTTGAGCGGCGAGCCGCTGGAGGCGCAATACCTGTCCACCCTGCACCGGCTGGGCAGCCAGGGCGGCATGCTGGGCGCGATCTTCTTCAAGGCGCAGAACAAGATCCAGGATCCGGCCAAGCTCAGCCGCCTGGTGCAGATGATCGACGAGCAGAGCTGGGTCGGCATGGATGCCGACACCAAGGGTGATCTCTACGAAGGCCTGCTGCAGAAGAACGCCGAAGACACCAAGAGCGGCGCCGGCCAGTACTTCACGCCGCGAGCGCTGATCCAGGCCATGGTGGCTTGCATGCGGCCGCAGCCCAAGCAGACGATTGCCGATCCGGCCTGCGGCACGGGCGGCTTCTTCCTGGCGGCGAACGAGTGGCTGACGGGCACCGGTTCCTGGCTGAAGGAGAACGCGGACTGGCTGGGCCATGAGCGGCCCAAGCTCAGCGCCCCACAGAAGAAGTTCCTGCGCGACGATACCTTTCATGGCAACGAGATCGTGGCCGGCACGCGGCGGCTGTGCCTGATGAATCTGGTGCTGCACGGCATTGGCGATCTGGTCGGGGAGCCCTCGGTGGAGCGCGCCGATGCCTTGATCACCGAGCCGCGGCTGCATGTGGACCTGGTGTTGGCCAACCCGCCCTTCGGCAAGAAGAGCAGCATGACCATCACCAACGAGGACGGCGAGGAAGACCGCGACGCACTGACCTACGAGCGGCAGGACTTCTGGGAAACCACCTCGAACAAGCAGCTGAACTTCCTGCAGCACATCGTCAGCATGCTGAGGGTGACCGGCCGCGCGGCCGTTGTGCTGCCCGACAACGTGCTGTTCGAAGGCGGTGCCGGCGAAAAGATCCGCAAGAAGCTGCTGGAGACCTGCGATGTGCACACCATCCTGCGCCTGCCCACCGGCCTCTTTTATGCCCAGGGCGTGAAGGCCAATGTGGTGTTCTTCGACAACGCACCCAAGGACGGCCGCGTGCATACCAAGGGCGTATGGTTCTATGACCTGCGCACCAACCAGCATTTCACGCTGAAGACCCGCCAGCTCAAGCTCGCGGACCTGCGCGACTTCATCACCTGCTACAACCCGGCAAATCGGCATGAACGCAAGGAGAGCGAGCGCTTCAAGTTCTATCGATACGAAGACCTGCTCGCCCGCGACAAAGCCAGTCTCGATGTGTTCTGGCTCAAGGACGACAGCCTGGACAAGCTGGACGATCTGCCGATGCCAGACGTGCTGCAGCAGGAGATCATCGAACATCTGGAAGCCGCCCTGAACTCATTCAGGGAGGTCGCTGCGGCCTTGCCGCCATTTGCATCAAGACTGGGGCCGAACTGAATCCATCAGCCAAAGCCGGTCTGATGCTCCCTGCAATACTGCAGCCCCCCAAACCGCCCCTCGTTGTTCCAGCAGAACTTGCCCTCCGCGAAACTGATCTTGCCCATGCAGGACACGCAAACCAGCTTGCGTTTCAGCGGGTGGTCCGTGGCGGCGGGATAGTCCGCCGATGAAGCCTCCCGCGCAGCAAGCGCGGCAGCCGGCGGGGCTGATGCGGCCTTCGGCGCCATGAACTCGGGCAGCGCCAGCTGATCCTGCGGCCGATGTTGCCGCGCCAGCTTCTCGGCCCAGCCCTTGAGCGTGTCGGTGCTGTGGAAGTTCGCCAGCATGCCCAGGGTCGCGCCGACGCCGACACGCTCCTC
Source organism: Paucibacter sp. XJ19-41 (assembly GCF_028462495.1). Classification (NCBI taxonomy): domain Bacteria; kingdom Pseudomonadati; phylum Pseudomonadota; class Betaproteobacteria; order Burkholderiales; family Sphaerotilaceae; genus Roseateles; species Paucibacter sp. XJ19-41. The sequence goes on along the minus strand of NZ_JAQOWX010000015.1, from coordinate 32,883 downwards.
GACATAGCGCTCGTGCCAGCTGGCGATTTGGTCGGCCTTGACGATGTCGCGGGTGTCGAAGGCCTTGGAGTCCGGCCGGCTGATGATGGCCTTGGGATGCAGCAGCACGACGTGCTGGAAGCTCGGCTTCATGCCGGCCCGACCGGTGATCCCCAGGCGCTCCAGCAGCCGGGCCAGCACGCGCTCATGGCGGCGGCTCTGCTCCAGCGGCGAGGCGATGCCAAAGGCCTTGCCCGAGCCGTAGCGCACGGTGAACTCGCCCTGCGCATTGATCTGCAGATGGCCGTTGAAGCACTTGGTCTCGAACAGATAGATGCGCAGCGCGCGGTTGATCACGAGATGGTCGATCTGCGCCGTCTCGCCGTCGACGCTGATGCGCAGATCGTGCAGGACCGCATGGTTGACGCCATCCTTGAGCCAGTTGTCGATGTAATGGGCGGCCTCGCGCTCGCCGTGAATGCCCTGGACGGTCCGGTGCTGTTCGTCCTTCAGCCAGTCGCGCTGGCGCTTGTCGAGCAGGCTGGATCGCTGCAGCTCCTCCAGCAAGACCAGCCGTTTGGTCTTGTCGTCCGCATGCTTGATCAGCATTTTTCGCCCTCCCTGGCTTTTTGTTCTGCTGATTCTGCACTTGCCCAGGAGCGGCAATGGGGTCAGTTCTTGCGGCGGATTGCACGGTAGCCTTACCTGCCATGCCACATACCCATTTTGGGTATTAAAATGCCCAAAATGGGTATCCAACCATCGCCGACACAGCCAGCCCAGCCCTTCGCAGGCCTGGCCGACGCGCTGTTCTCCACCACCCAGCAGCGCGTGCTGGGCCTCTTGTTCGGTCAGCCGGAGCGCAGCTTTTATGCCACCGAGCTGATCGCACTGGCCGGCGCGGGATCGGGCGCGGTGCAGCGGGAGTTGGCCAGGCTGGCGGCCAGTGGTCTGGTGACCTTGCGCGCTGTCGGCAACCAGAAGCACTACCAGGCCAACCCTGCAGCGCCGATTTACGCCGAGCTGTGCAGCATCTTTCAGAAGACCGTCGGCCTGGCCGAGCCGCTGCGCGCGGCGCTGGCGCCGCTGGCGGGCCGCATCCGGGCGGCCTTCGTCTATGGCTCGGTGGCCAAGCGGCAGGACACGGCGGCCAGCGATATCGACCTGATGCTGATCAGCGATGAGCTGAGCTACGCGGAGTTGTTCGGCGCACTGGAGGCGCTCAACCAGAGCCTGGGCCGCACCGTGAACCCGACCCTCTATACCGCTGAGGAGCTTGCGCAGCGCCAGCAACGCGGCGATGCTTTCGTCTCGCGCGTACTGGCCCAGCCCAAGATCTGGCTGATCGGAGGTGAGGATGAAATCGCCCTCAACAACAGCGTTTGAGAATCTCAGCGGACCCGGCAAGCCGTTGAAAGCCGAAGCGCCCGATGCGAACGAGTTCGCCGGTCTGCGCAGGTCCGGTTTGGCCCGCTTGGCCGATGCCCGCACCGACAGTCTGTCGCTGGAGGGCCGCTTCGATCTGGCCTACAACGCGGCCCATGCCTTATGCCTGGCGGCGCCGCGCTGGCATGGCTGGCGATCCAGCAACCGCTACATCGTCTTCCAGCTACTGCCGCACACCTTGGGCCTGGGGCCGGAGGTATGGCGGGTGCTGGACAAATGCCATCAGGTGCGCAATCTCGGTGAGTACGAGGGCGATCTGAATGTCGACGATCGTCTCGTCAATGATCTGATCGCCGCTGCGGCAGCTGTGGCCGCCAAGCTCGATGCCTTGGGACCGCCCTCGACCTAGCATCCAGCGAGGGCGAGCGGCGTCGAGGCTGCTGACGCACAAAGTCTCCTAGCACTCAAACCGCAACACCGCATTCGGCGCCGGCAGCTCGCCGCTGACGAGTTGCCCGGCCGGCGCCGCCGGGTCGGCGATCCAGAGCCGGCCGGACTCGGCCTGGTCCATCTTGGCGTAGGTTCCGAGCTGGCGGAAGGCGCTCAGCACAAAGGGCTGGCCCTGGGCATGGAGCAGGGCCGGACGGTCGGCCATATGGAGATGCAGATGCGGGCCCGAGGAGTTGATGCCGGAGCGGCCCACGCGGGCGAGCGGCTGCCCGGCCCGGACCCGCTGGCCGAGCTGGGGCGTGATGCTGTCCTGGCGCAGATGCTCATAGAAAACATAGCGATGGTCGGCGAGCTGCAGGCACAGATAGTTGCCGGCCACATCGTCGTGGCTCCAGGGGCGGGCGGGGCGCTGGGCGTTCAGCAGGTCCTCGCGGCCGTCGCGCAGCGCGACGATCTCGCCGTCGGCCACGGCCAGCACCTCGCTGTCCAGGCCATGCCACTGCGCGTAGCCGGCCGGGCCCGCCGGCCCGGGGCGGCCACCGGCATCGAGCCGTATCCAGTCGATGGCAAACCGCGCGGGAATGAAGCGCTGACCCTCGTGCACAAAGGCCGAGCGCCGATGCCCCTGCGCCAACCAGGGGTCGAACACCGCCGCCCAGGGGCCGCCTCGCAGCGGCGGGCCCAACTGCAGCGGCGGCTCGGCGGCGGGGATGGCCAGTGCGGCCATGCCTGTCGAGCCGTCGCCCCGTACGGCTTCCAGCCGCAGTGCCAGGCCGGCGTCATCGCCAGCCGGCAGAGCTTGCCAGAGATGCAGCAGGACCTGCTCACTGGCCCCCAGCAGCAGCAAGCGCGCCGGGCGACCATCGGGCCCGTTCGCCAAGGCCTGCAGCGCGTCGCCGACCACGGTCACCAGCGGCCGGGCCTCGCTAGCCGCATCCGACCCCAGCAGCAGCAATCGACGCAATGCCAGCGCTTCGGCGCTGGTGTTGCGCACTGACAGCTCGCCGACCAGAAAGTCCTGCCGGCTCATGCGCACCCGGGCGAAGCGGTCGAGCGCGGCGATCTCCAGTCCGCTGCTGGCGGCAGCGGCATGCGGCGACAGGCCGCTCAGGGCCGATGGCAGCAGAATGGTGGCGGTGCTGTGCAGCAGCAGTTGGCGCCGGTTCATGGGGCTCATAAGCTTGATTCGTGTAATGTGACGGCTACCGCGTCGCCGCCGATGGGGTCCACAGCCGGTCGACAGCGCGCCCCAGCACCGCCGCAGCGGCGGCATGCAGGGCGGCCGGCGCCAGCTGGCCTCGGGCCTGGGCGCGGTCCAGCCAGGCTTCGATATTGCCGCCGCGCTGATCGAAGCGATCGGCCTTCAACATCCCGTAGAGCGCTGCGGCGAACACATGCATGCCTTCGTCGCTGTCGGCCCAGCGCTGGGCCGGCGGCTGGCCGTAGCCGAGGCGCTCCAGGATGATCTGGTCCAGGGCCTGCACGGTGTCTTCCTCGAAGATGCCCTCGATGCTGTTGTAGCCGCTGTCGCGGCTCTTCTCGGCCAGGATGCGCTGCAGCAGCGGGTCGGCCGCGAGCTGGGCGATGCAGCGCCGGGCCACCGCGCCGCGCATATCGAAGGGTGGGTGCAGCACCTCGTGCGCGGCGGTCAACGCAATCGTGGCATCGGAAGCCTGCACAGCGGCGATGAAGCGCTGGCCCTGCAGCTTCACGCCGTGGGGCCGGCAGAACCACAGCAGATTCATCTCGATCTCGCGCTCGAGGGTCCGGCCGACCAGGCGCTCCTGCTCGCTGATGATGTCGACCGGCGCGAAGCTGCGCAGCAGCTCCTCGGCCCGGGCCTCGGCCGGCGCGATCAGGCCCCGGCGGTAGGCCGCGAACCCAGCGGCCTTGAGCCCCTGCAGCAGCAAGCGCAGACGCTCGACCATGGACTCGAACTGGCCCCATAGCGCCGCGCTCCAGTAGACGCTGGCTTCCAGCCTGGGCCGCAGCGTGCGACCCACATCGTCGAGGCTGGCCAGCAGATCGTCGATCGTGTCGCTGCGGCCGCCGGACAGGATCAGGCTCAGGCGCGGCCACAGCAGATAGCCATCGGCATCGGCCGCCTCGACCAGGCTGGTTAGCGCGTCCAGCGCGGCGGGCGCGATCCGTGGCCTGAAGTCCTGCAGCTCCTGGGCGTAGTAGCGCGCGTAGAAGGCCTTGCCGGACAAGGGCCCGAGAAAGGCGATCGCATCCAGGCCCTCCGAGGTGCGGAAGGACCAGGCGGTGCGTGGCGGCGCAGCAGCAGCGGCGGCGCCCGCAGGCAGGCTCGCGAAAAGCGGGAGGGTCATCAGGGCGGTGGTGGCTGAGCGTCTGTTCATGCGGCCACTATTGCAGCGCCCCGGCCGGCGGTCTTGTCAGCACTTGACTGCCGGCGCAGGGCCTGCGGCGAGGCGCCGGTCAGCGCGCGAATGGCGTGGTTCATGCTGGCCTGGTCCGCGAAGCCGGCCTCCAGCGCCAGCTCGACCAGGGGCGCGCCCGCCCCGCCCAGCAGGGCGACCAAGGCCAGGCGGGTGCGCTGCTCGAAACGTACCCGCTTGGGCGTCGCGCCATAGAGGCGGCGGAATCCGCGCGACACCGTCTCGGGCGCCAGCCCCTGCCGCAGCGCCCAGTCGCCGAGGCACAGCTGCGGGTCGGCGGCCATGTCGAGGGCCAGCTGATCCGGCCAGTCGCTGACGAGGGGCGGCAGCGGCAGCAACAGGGCCAGGGCCAGCGCGCCGGCTTCGGGGCCTTGCTGGGCGGCGGCGCGGACCAGGCTGTCGACATCGTCGATGCGGCCATAGGCATCCGCCAGCGGTCCCTGGACGGCCAAGTTCAGCACCACGGCGCCCGCGCCGCCGACCTGGTTGCAATGCGCGCCATAGGGGCCGTGGACCGCCACATCGCCCGCGCGCAGCTGACGGCGCCCGGCGCCATTGGCCTCCCAGTAGCTGCCCTCGACGACCAGCGCCAGATAGGCCGGGCCATGCAGATGCCGGGCCAGGGTCGACCCGGGGGTCAGGTGTTGCTGAGCTTGCGGCGTCGACTCGGTGCCGGGCGCGGCGGTGTTCATGCGGTGCTTCCTCGTGCGGCGGTTGGCTGTGTCGGTGCCGGCAGTGTCGGCATCGCGGCCCAGCATCGCCACGCCGCAGCGACGGATTGGCGCCTGGCAGTGACGAAGTGCGCGGGCCGGCGACGAGCCCGTCGATTGTTCACGCGGCGTGAACTCTGAACCCGCGCCCGGCGCCTAGGCGGCGAGGCCCAGGCGGCCGACCATAGGCCCATGTTCAACCCATCCCCACTCAAACGCATATGAAAGCCCATCTCTCTCCGGTCGCCGCTGCGCTGGCCGCCGCCGTCTTCGCCACCCTGCTGGCCAGCCAGGCCTGCGCCGCCGGTGCGCCGCCCGAGGCCGCCGAGCGGGTCGGCATCAGCCCCTATGGCCCGCAGGACGAGATCGGCATGCTCAACAAGATCACGCCCGAATCGACGCTCAAGGTGCTGCGCCGCATTGCCAGCGGCAAGACCTATGACCTCAGCGTCGAGTTCTATGTGGGCATGCCCAGCTACTACTTCCTGGGCCAGCCGCGCTTCCAGATCTGGAACGTCCACACGCCGCAGGGCACCATCGTCGACGACCCCAACGGCCTGGGCAAGGAGAAGAACAGCCTGGTGACCTACTCGGGCGCGGCCTTCTCGATGTATGCCCATACCGGCACCCATATCGACGCGCTGTCGCACTTCGGCCTCAACGGCCAGATCTACAACGGCTTCAAGACCGAGGAGCAGCTCGGCGACCGCGGCTGGCGCAAGGCCGGCATCGAGAAGTTCCCGCCCATCATCGCGCGCGGCCTGCTGCTGGATGTGGCGCGCTACAAGGGCCTGGAGATGCTGCCCGAGTCCTATGGCATCACGGTGGCGGACCTGCAGGGCACGGCGCGCGCCCAGGGCGTGGACTTCGAGGACGGCGATGTGATCATGGTGCGCACCGGCCGCATGCAGCTCTTCAAGGACGCCGACAAATACATGCACAACACCCCGGGCCTGACACGCGAGTCGGCCAACTTCCTGGCCGACCGGGGCGCCATCGTGATCGGTGTCGACAATATCAGCACCGATGCCTGGCCCTCGCAGGAGAGCCGCAACTGGATCCCGGTGCACAGCTCCATGCTGTCGCAGCGCGGCGTGCCCATCATGCAGAACGTCTTCCTGGAGCAGCTGGCCGCCGACCGTGTCTACCAATTCGCCTGGTTCGGCGCCCCGCTGAAGCTGCGCGGCGCCGACGGGGCGCCGATGCGCCCGCTGGCGATCCCGATCCGCTGAGCGCAGCGCCGCCGGCTACGATGCGGCCCGGAGGACGCAGCGATGGATAGGCATCTCGCGATGCAGTGTTTTTGCCGGGTGGTCGAGACCGGCAGCCTGGCGGCGGCCGCGCGCGACCTCGATTGTTCGCGCGCGGTGGTCAGCAAATATGTCCAGCAGTTGGAGGACTGGGCCGGCAGCCGGCTGCTGGCGCGCACCACGCGCAGCATGCAGCTGACCGAGGCCGGCACGCGCTTTTACGCCTACTGCCGCCGCGTGATGGACGACACCGAGCAGACCCTGAGTCAGCTGCGCGAGCACAGCGCCGGCCTGTCCGGACGGGTGGTGATCTCCGCGCCGGTCTCGCTGACGCTGGCCTTTCTGGGCGAGCATCTGCATGCCTTCCAGCGCCTGCATCCGCAGATCGAGCTCGATGTGCGGCTGAATGACCGGCCGGTGGATCTGGTGCGCGAGGGGGTGGATCTGGCACTGCGCGGCCAGGCCCGGCTGGGCGACTCCAGCCTGGTCGCGGTACAGCTGATGCAGCTGCCGCGGGTTCTGTGCGCCGCCCCGTCGTTCTGGGCCGCCCATGGCCTGCCCGAGCACCCGGAGCAGCTGCGCGGTCTCAACTGCCTGCCCTACCGGCTCGGCGAGGATGCCGGGCGCTGGCTGTTCGAGGGCCCCGGCGGCGAGCCGCACAGCATCGAGGTCGATGGCAGCTTCCGCGCCGACAACAGCCTGCTGCTGATCGACGCGATGCGGCGCGGGGTCGGTATCGGCCTGGTGCCCGAGCCGATGGTGCGCGAGGCGCTGGCGCGTGGCGAGCTGGTGGCGGCGCTGGGCGAGTACCGGGTCGAGCCGCGCCGCCTGTTCGCGCTCTATCCCAGCCGCAGCTATCTGAGCGGCCGGGTGCGCGCCCTGGTGGACTTTCTGAAGCAAAGCCTGGCGGCCTGAGTGCCGCTGCCATGAAAAAGCCCGCGCTCGGCGGGCTCTGTTGCTGACGGCAGCAAGAAGCTCAGAGCGCCTTGGCCTTCAGCAAGCCGGCCGAGGCCAGCTGCGGCTCGGTGGCGGCCGGGGTGCTGCGGCCGGTGATCACGACGCGCGGCAGCTGGGCGATCTGCACCGGCGTCTCGACGCTGCGCTTGCCGACGATCACCACCCGCTCCAGCTTGACGATCTCGGTGGCCGGCGGCTGGCCGCCACTGCCCAGCAGCGCGGCGCCAATCACCGCCAGCATGGCCAGCACGGTGACGGTGAAAAGAACAAGGGTCTTGGCGCTGTGGCTGGTGTTCATGGTGGGCTCCTGCGGGGTGTTGGCTGTGTCAGTGATTGCAGTTTCGTCCGCAGCGGCGGCCATCGCCAGGCCCGCGCGACGGATCGCCACACGCCGACGACCAAGTGCAAGAAGGCGCGACAGGCCGTCGGCCCATAAAAGAAGGCCCGATGGCTGGGCAGCACATCGGGCCTGACGAGGCCGGCCGGCGGGGGTGCCGGACCGGTGGGCGGGTGCCCCAGGAGATTCGAGAGTGGATGCGGCGTCGGCGATCAGCCGCCGTAGTTGATCTGCTGGCTTTGCAGCTGGCCGCGGGCACGGGCCTGCTGCAGCTCGGCGATGACCTCGGCGCGGCTCTTCGTCGAGCCGGCGATGCTGGGCAGGCTGCGCGATTCGGCATCGCGGCCTTGCAGCTCGCCGGCGCTGCGGGCGCGCTGCAGCTCGGCCAGCACGGCAGCGCGGCTGGTGCTGGAGCCGGTGGCGATCACGGCGCGGCCGATGGCATCGGGGTTCTCGCCTTGCTGGGCGACCAGTTCGCCGGTGGCGCGGGCACGCTGCAGTTCGGCGACGACTTGCTCACGGCTCAGGCCATCGGCCAGGGCAGCGCCGGTGGACAGCAGGGAGAACAGGGCAATGACGGTCAGCTTCTTCATGATGATTTCCTTTGCGGTTGGGTGGAGGACTTCGCCTGTGGTCTGCTTGCTTCGCATCACCGTCGCCGTGTCCATGGACTCCAATGTAGGAAATCAGGCCCTGTAGAAAAACGGGGCGCAGGCGAATGCACTGTTGCTGATTTCGGTATGACGGTGCGGGCCATGGTGAGTGCCGGTCACGGGTTCCGGCGCCGCCCAATCCTTGCGGCCGATTTCCGCCCCCGAGGCGTGAGCTCGACGGAGGCTTCTTGATGAGGAGGAGGTTCAACGACCTCCGACTTCGGCTGTGCCCAAGCGCGAGCGTCCCGTCGGACGTGGTGTCTCGCTGCACGAGGGGCTGGCCCAATGCGATCGGTCCCGCGCACATCCCGCGCTGCCAACACCATCGAGATGCAGCGACGGAGTGCAAGGACACAGCCGAAGTCGGACGTTCAAACCACTGACCCAAAGCAAAAGGCCCGGACTCTTTGCAGAATCCGGGCCTCTGGGGTCAGAGGAGAGAGGGCGCGGCGCCTCAGGCGCTGCCTTCTCCCGGATGCATGCAAGCAACAAAGCGCTTCGGCTCACCAAGTCCACGCACGATCGCACCTCGGGCCGCGAGGGCGCTGAGCTTGGCGATGAGGTGGCGGGTGGTCACGATGCTGCCTTTCTTGCTGGGTGATTGTTGGGTCGGTACTGCGAGGGCTGATGGCCCCCACAGCGCTGGCCGCACTGTAAATAGTCTTTACTATCGCGTCAAGCCACAGCGACAATCGCTGTTGTTCCTGTTGTACGAAGCGCACAGCCTTGCTGACCAACCCCACTCTCATACGCCGCCAGAACGCGCTGGCGCTGTTCCAGCTCTATGCCGAGCAGGCGCTGGCCGCAGGCGCCTCGCCCAAGGGACTGGAGCAGGCCTTTGCCGCCAGCGTCGAGATCTCGCCCAGCATGTGGAGCCAGATCAAGTCCGCACGCCCGATCGGCGACAAGCTGGCCCGCCAGATCGAGAGCCATTGCGGCAGGCCGCCGGGCTGGCTGGATGAGACCCGGCTGGACGCCGCGCCGACCGACAAGGAGAAGGCCTTCATGGCGCTGGCGCTGGCCGCCTGGCGGTCCAGCAACAGCGCGGGCCGCAAGCAGCTGCGCGAGCAGCTGGCGCGCATCGCCGCGCCGACCGAGCGCGCCTAGGCGCAGAAAAGACAAAGCCCGCATGCAGCGGGCTTGTACCGGACACGGCAGGGCCGCGTGGGGAGCGCTCGATCAGATGGCCGGGGTCGTGCCGGCGGCGGCCAGCTGGGTGTGGCCTGCCGCCGTGCTGCGACCGATGATCACCACGCGGGGCAGCTGCGCGATCACCGCGGCCTCGGCACGCTTGCCCACGATCACCACACGCTCCAGCTGCACGATCTCGCTGGCGGCCGGCTTGGCCGGGCTCTGCAACATCGCAGCACCCACAACGGCGACGGCTGCGATGGCGAAGAGTGCGAAAGACTTGGTGGCGGTGTTCATGGTGTGTTCCTTGTGCGTGTTGCTGTGTCAGTGATTGCAGTGTCTGACTTGGCGGCAGGCGCCGCCACGATCTGGCGACGAGTCGGCGGCCCGGCCGGACGAGATGCAAATGCTGGCGACGAAATGGAGACGCTGCGGACGTAAAAAAGCCCGATGGCCTGTGCGGGCCACCGGGCGAAGCCTGGCAGGCGGTAGATACAACAACGCACCACCAGACGAAGCTGACCCTTGGCAGACCGGGGTCAACGGTCGTCGTCTTGTATTGAGTTTGTGGGCGCCCGCCAGGGAGCGCCCGGTCGTCAGCGGGCCGTGGCAGGCTGGCCGGCCAGCAGCTCGCCGCCAGCGCTCTTGCCACCACTCAGTACGGCCAGCTGCGCATAGCTGGGGTTGTTGCTGTTCAGCACCGCGAGCTCGCCCGAGGCTCGGGCCGCCCGCAACTCGGCCAGCACGGCGGCGCGGGTGGTGGTCGAGGCGGTCGAGGCCGGGCTCAGATCGACTTCGCGGTACAGCGCATTCAGCTCACCAGCCTGGCGGGCGCGCTGGAACTCAGCGATCACGGCGCTGCGGGTGGTGCTGCTCTGCACGGCAGTCTGGCTCTGGCGCAGCGACTCGCGGGTGATGGCGCCATCGGCCATGGCGGCACCGGCGGCCAGCAGGGAAGTCAGGGCGATGGCAGTGATCTTGTTCATGATGGAGTCCTTTCAGTTCAGCTTCGTTGGGTTCTCGGACCCGGCTTGTTTGCGTGCCGTGTCCATGGGCTCAACTGTGAAGCTTGTGCTCCAAGAGAAAAACCAGCGCCGCTTCAACGCACTATTGCTATTTCCTTCATGATCGAAGTGCCTCGCACAGGGTGTCCAGCAGCTGGCGCTGCACGGTGCTGGGCGAGGTGCTCGCGCTGAGCAGGGCCAGCTCGGTGGGCGGCAGCGCGGGCAGGCCCTCGCAGAGGCGGTGCTCGGGCAGCAGCGCCGTGGTGGGCAGCACCGAGATACCCAGACCCGAGGACAGCGCCGCCTGGATGCCGCTGAGGCTGTGGCTGCCGAAGGCGATGCGCCAGCGCCGCCGCGCCTGGTCCAGGCCCGCCAGCGCACGCTGCCGGTAAACACAGCCCTGCGGAAACAGCGCCAGCGGGATCGGTTCGTCGGCCGGCAAGACCTGGCCGGCACCGGCCCAGACCAGGGTCTCGGGCCAGGCCGCCACGCAGAGCCCTCCCTCGCCGGGCACCCGCTTGACCAGCGCGATGTCCAGTTCGCCGCCGGCCAGCCGGCGCTGCAGTTCGCTGCTCATGCCGCTGATGGTTTCCAGTCGCAAGCCCGGCTGCCGCGCGACAAAGCCCGACAGCAGGCTGGAGATGCGCCGCGCGTCGAAATCCTCGGGCACGCCGATGCGCAGGCTCAGCAGCGCGCTGCCCTTGCTGCCCAGCGCTTCTTCCGCCTCCTGGGCCAGCGCCAGCAGGCGCCGCGCATAGGTGGCCAGCAGCTCGCCCTGCTCGGTCGGCGTCACCTGGCTGCCGCTGCGGTCGCGCAGCAGCAGGGCATGGCCCAGCCGTTCCTCCAGCTTGCGGATCTGCTGGCTGACGGTGGACTGGGTGCGGTGCACCCGCTCGCCGGCGCGCGTGAAGCTGCGCTCGTCAACGACACAGACCAGGGTGTGAAGCAGTTCCAGATCAAGCATGAAGACATTAGATATTCAAATTTGCATCCACTACAAATCCAATTTCCAAATATCGACGGCGCTGGCTAGGCTTCGCTCCATTCTTCAACGACCCAGGACTCCCGATGTCTCTTCACACCACTTCGCGGCCGCGCTGGCTGACCTTCGACTGCTACGGCACGTTGATCCAGTGGGACGAGGGCCTGCAGGCCGCCGTGCGCGAGCTGCTGGCGCGCAAGCAGGCCGGCCATATCGAGCCGGCTACCTTGATCGAGGTCTATGACCGCCACGAACATGCGCTGGAGCAGACGCCGCCGCACCGCAGCTTCCGCGAGGTGGCCGGCCAGGGCTTGCGCCTGGCGCTGCAGGAGCTGGGTCTGCCGGTCGATGACGGCGACATCCGCGTGCTGACCGAGCGCATCTCGCGCATGCCGCCCTTTCCCGAGGTGGTGGACACGCTGGCCCGGCTCAAGCAGGCCGGCTACCGGCTTTGCATCGTCTCGAACACCGACGACGACATCATTGCCGGCAATGTGGCCCAGCTGGGCGGCCATATCGACCGCGTGATCACGGCCCAGCAGGCGGGTGCCTACAAGCCGGCGCCCCGGCTGTTCGAGCATGCACATGAGGCGCTGGGCGTCAGCAAGGACGAGGTGGTCCACATCTGCGCCAGCCCGCATCTGGACCACGCGGCGGCGCGCGATATCGGCTTTCGCTGCGTCTGGATCGATCGCGGCACCGGCCGCCGGCCGCTGCCCGACTACCGCCCCGACGCGACCCTGACGCGGCTGGACGAAGTGCCAGCGCTGTTCGCCTCGCTAGACTGGTGAGCGGGAGGCATCAAGCCATGGCTCATACGATCACGATTGGCGGCGCGTCCGCTGTGCACCTCGCGCTGGAAGAAACCGACGCGATCCGCCAGGCCCGCATCGAGCTGGCCGCCTGCTTCCAGCTGGCCGCCCGGCACGGGCTGGAGGAAGGCATCTGCAACCATTTCTCGGCCCTGCTGCCCGGCCACGACGAGCTCTTCCTGGTCAACCCCTACGGCTACGCCTTCGCCGAGATCACCGCCTCGCGGCTGCTGGTCTGCCATGTCGACGGCCATGTCGTCGCCGGCCAGGGCCAGCCCGAGGCCACGGCCTTCTACATTCACGCGCGGCTGCACCGCGCCCAGCCGCGCCTGCGCGCCGCCTTCCACACGCACATGCCCAACGCCACCGCGCTGGCCATGCTGGAGGGCCCACCGCTGCTCTGGGCCGGCCAGACCGCGCTGAAGTTCTACGGCCGCACGGCGGTAGACGAACACTACAACGGCCTGGCGCTCGACGCCTCCGAGGGCGACCGCATCGCCGCAGCCATGGGTACGGCCGACATCCTGTTCCTGAAGAACCATGGCGTGATGGTGGGCGGCCCCAGCATCGCTGAAGCCTGGGACGATCTCTACTATCTGGAGCGCGCGGCAGAGGTCCAGCTCAAGGCGATGAGCAGCGGGCGGGCGCTCAAGCCGGTGCCGCCGGCGATCGCGCAGCGCACCTATGAGCAAATGCGCGAGGGCGATGCGCAAAGCGCGCGCGCCCATCTGGACAGCGGCCTGCGCCGGCTGCGGGCCGAGGGTCATCCCTTCGAGGCCTAGCAATGAAAAAGGCCCGCACAAGGCGGGCCCGGTGACAGCAGCGAAGCCAGCGCTCAGACCATCTTCGCCTTCAGCAGGCTGGCCTCGGCCAGCTGCTCGGCCGCCGTGCTGCGGCCGGTGATCACGACGCGCGGCAGTTGCGCGACGACCGGCGCCTCGGCGCGCTTGCCAACGATCACCACGCGCTCCAGCTGCACGATCTCGGTCCTGGGCGCGTGGGTGGCCAGCATCGCGGCGCCGAGAACGGCGACGGCTGCGGTGGCGAGGACGGCGAGAGACTGAAGGTGGCGGCGGGTGTTCATGGTGGGCTCCTGGGGTGGCTGTGTCAGTGATTGCAGTGTCGGCAATGCCGGCCGGGCTTGCCATGGCCTCGCGATGGGCTGCCGGCCGCAGCGGATGAGCTGCAAATTCCCGCGACGAGCGGGCCGGCGGCCCGGGAGTCGCCGGCCCTGCCCCTCAGCGCGCGATGCCAGGCTGGCCGGCCATCAGCTCGGTAGCGGCCTTGCGCTGACCCAGTTGCAGCAGCTCGGTGTAACCCGGGTTGTTGCTATTCAGCAGGGCCAGCTCGCCGCTGTCACGGGCGGCCTGCAGTTCGGCCAGCACCTGGGCGCGCGTCTTGGTCGAGGCGATCGGCGCGACCGAGGGGCCATAGCGCTCGGCCTCCTGGCGGGCCAGCTCGCCGGATTGCTGGGCGCGCCGCAGCTCGGCGGTCACCGCCTCGCGGCTGAGGCTGCTCGCCGCGACCTTCAGGCCGTAGCCGCCATAGCTCTCGCTTTGAAGCGCCGTCAGTTCGCCGGCATTGCGGGCACGCACCAGCTCGGCCACCACCTCATCGCGGCTCAGGCCGTCGGCCATCGCGGCGCCGGCGCTCAGCAGGGTGGACAGGGCAATCAGGGTCAGCTTGTTCATGATGGGGTCCTTGGGTTTCAGCTTCGGGGGTTTTGCTTGGACCCGGCACCCGCCGTGTCCATGGGCTCTACTGTGAAACTTCGGGCGCTCCGGAAAAACCAGGCTGGCTTCAATGCACTGTTGCTGATTCCGGCATGATGCGGCGCTTCTCTGCCGATCCGCACCGATGACCGCCACGCCGCTGGACCACCCCCTCGTCACCCTGGCCACCCAGACGGGCGCTCAGGCCCTGCCGGTCTTTCTGGCCCTGCTGATGCTGCTGCTGCTCGCCACGGCGGCGCTGTGGTGGTCGCTGGACCGCCATCTGCTGCCGCGCGCCCGCAGCGCGCTGCCGCCCAGCGGCTTCGTGCTGCTGAACGCACTGGCCGGCTTCGGCCTGCTGCTGGGCGGCGCCGGGCTGTTCGCCGAGATCGCCGAACACCTGGGCCGTGGCGGCACGCTGGCGCTGGCCGACGAGGCGCTGACGGCCTCGATACGCCAGCATGTCGACGCCGCGACGCTGCGCGTCTTCGCTGGCTTCACCCGTTTCGGCGATGTACTGAACCTGAGCCTGCTGGGCGTGGTCGTCACGCTGCTGCTGCTCCTCAAGCGCCGCCATGCGCTGGCGCTGGGCTGGGTGCTGGCGCTGGGCGGCAACGGGCTGCTGAATCCGCTGCTCAAGCGCATTTTCGAGCGCGCCCGCCCGGTGCACGACCACGGCCTGGTCAGCGAGCTGGGCTGGAGCTTCCCCAGCGGCCACAGCTCGGGCGCCGTGGTCGCCTACGGCATGCTGGCCTATCTGGCGCTGCGCAGCCTGCCGGCGGTCTGGCATCTGCCGGCCGTGCTGGCGGCCGCCGCCCTGGCCTTCACGGTCGGCTGCAGCCGCGTCTTTCTGCAGGTGCACTTCGCCACCGATGTGGCCGCCGGCTTCGCCTCCGGCCTGGCCTGGCTCAGCGTCTGCATCGTCAGCGTGGAGCTAGGGCGCTATTACCGGCGTGGCGGCACCCAGCGCCTTCAGTAGCGCTCGTCGAAGCCAAAGATAGGCTTGCGCGTCTTCCACAGCCCGCCGCTGAAGTCGGGGAAGTCCAGGGTCTGGAAGCTCTGCGCGATCGACTGCTCGGACAGCGGCGTGATCGCGCTCCAGGCCACCGCGTCATAGATGTCGATGGGCATCGGGGCATCGGCCTTCAGCGCCTCGACAAAGGCGTGGATCACGAAGAAGTCCATGCCGCCATGGCCGGCACCGGCCGCCGCGCCCTCGTACTTCTTCCACAGCGGATGGTCGTAGCGGTCCTGGTAGCTTTTGAAGGCCTCCCACTCATGCGGCTTGCTGCGGCCTTCGATATGGATGGACTGGTTCAGATCCATCCACAGGCCCTTGGTGCCCTGCACCCGGAAGCCCAGCGAGTAAGGGCGCGGCAGCGAGGTGTCGTGCTGCAGGATCATGGTCTCGCCGTTCTCGCAGGCCAGCGTGGTCGTGACGATATCGCCCAGCTTGAACCTGACGGCCGCATTCGGGTGCTTGGCACCGCCCTGGGTCTGCACATAGTCCTGCAGGCCCCGGGCCTTGCTGGCGAAGGCATTGATGCGGGTGAAGCGGTTGCCGCGATGGATATTGGCATACATGGCCAGCGGCCCGATGCCGTGGCTGGGATAGAGTTCGCCATTGCGCTGCACCGAGTGCTCGGTGCGCCAGCGCGCCTCGCTCCAGCCCTTGGCACCGAACTCGACGCCGCCGCCATAGGGCCTGGCCGGGTCGCCGCTGTTGAACTTGACCGCGCGCAGATCATGCTGGTAGCCGCCCTGCAGATGCACCAGCTCGCCGAACAGGCCGGCACGCACCATCTGCAGCGCCGCCATCACGTCGCGCCGGTAGCAGACGTTCTCCAGCAGCATATAGGGCGTGCCGGTCTTCAGCTGGGTGTTCAGCACATCCCAGTGGTCCTGCAGCGTGACGCCGGCCACCACCTCGCAGCCCACCGCCACCTTGGCCTGCATCGCGGCGATAGCCATCTCGGCATGCCATTCCCAGGGTGTGGCGATGATCACGCCGTCCAGGCCCGGCAGCTCCAGCAGCCGGCGCCAGGCCTGGGTGTCACCGCTCTCGCCATAGGTCCTGGGCGCGGGCTGGCCGGCGCCCTCGACCATGGCCAGCGCGCGCGTGAGCATGATGGGCTCGATATCGCACAGCGCCACCAGGTCCACATCCTCGCGGCGCAGCAGCTCGCGCAGCAAGACCTGACCCCGCATGCCGGTGCCTATCATCGCCAGGCGCAGGCGCGGACGTGCGGCGGCGTGTGCAAGGGAAGAGATGCCACTCGCCGCGAGGGCGGCGGCGGAAGAGAGCAAAAATTGTCGACGGAGCATGGTTCGGTTCATGGGTTCGAGGTGGGAGTGTGGCGCAGGCGGCGGCGCCGGGCTGCAGCGATCAGGAGGCCGCCGGCCACCATCATCGTTAGGCTGGCCGGCTCGGGTACCGGCGCGGCGGCGCTGTCAAAGCTCAGGCGGCCCGAGCGCCAGATGCCATCGGGCTGCAGGCCATCGCCTGCAGCCTCGTGAAACTCGAGGCGCAGGATGCCGTCGGTGCCGAGATGGAAGTCGAGCCCTGACTCCAGCAGGTCGAGCTCACCCGCGGCCCGCAGCGTGCCGGCGGCGTCGCGGCCCTCGCCCGGCGCGAACAGCAGGCCGCCGGTGGTGATATCGCTGCCGCTGACAGCAAGGCGGAGCTCGGACAGCCAGCTCGGCGCAAAGGCCTCGATGTCGAGTTCCCAGCGCATTGCGGTCACATGGGCGCCGGCGCCGAGCTGGAAGCTCAGCACGGTATTGCCAGCCGCGCCGAGCAGACCGCTGCTGGCGATGCTGCTGAGGGGAATATCGCGTGTCGCGGCATGGGCGCCGGCACCGAGGCCCAGGCACAGGACCGCGGCCAGGGACTTCAACAGGAAACGGGGCATGGCTGTTCTCATGGCAGGGTGTTGAGGTCCACCGCCGGCTGTTGGCCGGTCAGCGGGCGTATGAAGTTTTGGTTGGCGGCCACGGTCTCGTCGAAGAAACCGCCGTTGCGCAGATAGAAGCGGCCGCTGGCATCGAGACCGCCGGCAAAGTCGAGCCGCTGCCTGGCCGCGCCGGTCGCATCGACGGTGAAGCGGCCGCGATTGAGCTCGGTCCAGACGCCGGCATTGTTCACCGCCCACTGCTGGCCCATCAGCAGCTTGCGGCCCTGATAGCCCTTGGTATCGATGAAGTTCTCGAGGAAGGAATGCGGACGCACCAGCCAGGTATGGGTGTTCGGCCGCAGCCAGGTCGCGATGAAACGCCAGCGCTGCTCCTCGACGGCATAGAACCAGGCCGAGTAGAGGCTGCCGCCCTGGCCGTCGGGTCGCACGCGGGTGATGAAGGGGTAGGTCGTGCCGGCACGCCAGTCGTAGGTCAGCCGGCTCTGGCCGCCCGTGCCCTCGCCGCCAAAGTCATTGGTGACAACCTCGGGGCCCTTCTTGACCAGCGTCGTCTTGCCGACGGCCGGATCCCAGACCGAGAACAGCACCCAGCGCTCGCGCTCCTTGACCTGGATGCCCATATAGCCTTCACCGAAGCCGTTGGCCATGAAGAAGGAGCCGACACTGTCCTCGCCGACCGGAATCGTCAGCTCGTTGTAGAAGTACTCGACATTGGCCGGCGCCGTGTAGCTCATATGGACCGAGGGGCCGCGACGCGACCAGTAGTAGCCGGAGTCGGCCGCCTGGTTGGCATACTGCAGGCCGCTGGCCGCCGTACCGCTGAGCTCGATGGCCTGCAGCTGCGCGAACTCGGGGCCGCTGCGCGTGAGACCTTGCAGATCGATCTTCAGGTAGCCGGCGTTCGGCACGTCGATCACGGCCAGCCCGGTCGCCACGGCCGAGGTCGGCGTCATGCGCAGCGTGAAGCTCTTGCCGAGCGCCGTGACCTTGACGGTGCTGATGCCACCGGCCGGCACCAGGCCTTTCAGCGCGATATTGAAGCGGCCCGGCTGGGCCACCCGCACATAGCTGCTGATGACCGTGCGCGGATCGCTCCAGTCCTTCAGTCCCTCGTCGTAGGAGATCCACTCGGGAGCGTCGGCGGCAGCCTTCGTGATGAAGGCATTGCCGGCCAGCTCGACACGGGCCGGCTGCAGCTTCGGGCTTGTCGCGGTGTCGCCCTTGGCGGCCGCGAGCGTCCGCGAGCTCGGGCCGGCGGCCTGGGCCAGCGACATCGGTTCCGCTTCGGCACCGCCGCCGCAGGCGGCGAGCAGGGCGGCCGTCGCCAGCAGCGCGGTCATGGCAGGGAGTCTGGTGATCATGGCTGTCCCTCGCGTCAGTTGAACTTGTAGCTGGCCGACAGGCTGTAGACCCGGCCGAACAGGTTCAGGCCGTGGTTGTAGCCCTCCCAGCCATAGGGGTCGTAGTAGGGCTTGCGGTCGAACAGGTTCTTGACCGTCAGGCCCAGGCGCATGTCCTTCACCGGGCTCCAGCCCAGGCTCAGATTGACCGTGTAGTGGGCGGGCTGACCCTTGCACAGCTTCTCAGGCAGAGTCAGGTGGGCGCCCTTGCAGGTGCCGGGCGCGTTGTCCTTGTCGGTGTTGTCATAGGCCCATTTGCTGCTGCCGCTGTAGTTCAGGAACAGGCCGGCGTTGTAGTTCTGGTAGGCCCAGTCGGCGCTCAGGGTGGCGCGCAGGCGCGGGTTGTTGTAGTAGCCGACGTACTCGTATTCGAAGCCGGTACCGCTGTAGTCAGCCTTGTTGCGCCGCGCGATGGTAGCGGCCGCGCCCAGGTTCAGACGGCCGTAGTCGCCCAGCGCGACGCGGCCCCGCGCATCGATGTCGAAGCCGTCGATCAGGGTGCGACCGCGGTTGCTATAGCTGTTCACCAGGCCGGCCAGATTGCCCACCGTGTAGCCGGGCAGGCCGGCGGCGCAGGCGGCGGCATTGGCCGGGTTCTGGCACATCGCGGCGGCGGCGGCGGCATTGCCGCGGTCGGCATCGGAGATCGGCACACGGGTCGCGCCGGGCGCGCCAACGAGCGCGGGCCCGTACTGCTCGACCATGGCGTCGTACAGCATATTGAAGTCACCGCGCTGGATCTCGTCGCGGCGGTAGACAAACCAATAGTCCAACGAAACGTCCAGATCCTTGGTCGGCTGCAGCACCATTCCCAAGGTCGCGATCTTGGCCTTCTCGGGCTTGAGGGCCTTGTTGGGCGGGGTCAGGCCGCCGATCGTGGTGCTGCAGTTGGAGTTCAAGAGCTGCTTGCCCAGCTCCTTGTCGGTGGCGCTGACCGACTTCAGCAGCAGGTTGGCGATCGCATTGGTCTGGTCGCAGCGCACCTTGTCGCGCAGGCCGCCGTGCTGGGCATAGACGCCGCCATTGCCGGACTCGGCCAGGCCGGGCGCGCGGAAGCCCTCGGAATAGGTGCCGCGCAGCAGCAACTCTGGCATGGGCTTGTACTTCAGTCCAAGCTTGGGCGCCAGGTTGGCGTCGAAGTTCGGGTACTTGTCCAGGCGCAGCGCGGCATTGAGCTCCAGGTCCTTGGCCAGCGGCACGATGGCCTCGCCGAACAGCGCGCCGACGGTGCGCTCGCCATCGAACCAGGAGCCACCCTGCTGGGTGATCAGGCCATTGGCTGCGTCGGTGTTGCCGGGAGTCTTGAAGCTCTCGCGCATCAGGTTGATGCCGAAGGCGGTGCGCACCTCGCCGGCCGGCAGCGTGTAGACCGTACCCTCGACCTTGGCGTCATAGGTGATCAACCGGGTGCTGGACTGGATGTCGAAGGTCGGGTAGGCCTCGCGCAGCAGCGCGGCATTCTTCTCGCTGATCACACCGAACTCATAGGCCGGCTTGTCGGCCATCAGCAGGCGGCCGGCGGCGTCGGTGGTGAAGGGGCCGAAGGCCTTCTCGAAACCCTTGCGGTTGACATTGACGGTCTGGTACAGGGTCGACTCGCTGCCCGCCACCGCCAACGCGGTCTCGAAGTCCCAGCTGCCGATGGCGCCGCGCAAGCCTGCCAGCCAGCGGTAGCTGTTGTCGGTATTGCGCTGGCCGAAATGGCCGATCGCGTCCGGCAACAGGTAGTTCAGACCCACCACGCCACCCATCTTGGCGCGCAGCTCGGGGCTGGCCTTGTTGTAGATGTTGTTGGGGCCCAGAAAGGGCTGGGTGAAGGTGTTCAGCGTGGTGCCGGTGTTGCGCGAGTACCAGCTGGTGGTGCTGCCACTGTTCAGGGCGGCCGGGCCGTTGCGGCCCTGCAGCTCGATACGGGTGTAGGCCAGCTCGCTGAAGCCCTCCAAGGTGTCGCTGAACTTGGCGCGGCCGTTCAGGTAGAGCGTCGCACGCTCGGACGTGGGGCCGGTGTCGAGCGCGTTGGGTAGCGAGTTCCAGATACAGCGCTGGCCAGCGGCCTGCTGCAAGGTGTTCTTGCAGCCCGGCGCCGGTTCCTGCGAGCGCGCATTGCCCTTGGTCGGGTCGAAGGCGAAAAAGGTGCCGGGGTTGACGACACCCGGCTCGCTGCCGCTGCCGATGCGGAAGTCCGAGAGAAAGGTGGGGCGGTTCACATAGAAGTGATCGGGGCGCTTGTCATAGGTGTCGGCCAGCGCGATGCGGTCGCGCTTGTAGACGTTCAGCGAGCCGTAGAGGCTGAAGCGGTCGCGGTCCAGGTCGCCGAAGCCATAGAGCAGGCTAGCCTGCTTCTCGCCGAAACTGCTGACTTGGTCCGACCAGTCGGTGCTGGCGCTCAGCTGCAGGCCCTGGAAGCTCTTCTTGGTGATCACATTGATCACGCCGGCCACCGCATCGGAGCCGTAGATCGCCGAGGCCCCGTCGGTCAGCACCTCCATGCGCTCGATCGCGGCGGCAGGGATCGAATCGATATTGACGAACTGGCGCTGGAAGCCTTCGGGCGCGCCGTAGAAGGACAGGCGGCGGCCGTTCAGCAGCACCAGCGTGCCATGCGCGCCCAGGCCGCGCAGATTGGCCTGCGAGGCGCCGTCCGAGCCGGTGAACATCGAGCGGAAGTCCTGCTGCCCCGGGCGGGCCGCCGGCAGATTGTCCAGTACCTGCAGCAGGGTGCGCGCGCCCATGTTCTCGATCTGCTTGGCGCTGATTACCTGCACCGGCGAGGCGGTCTCGGCATTGACGCGGCGGATGCTGGAGCCGGTCACCTCCACGCGTTCGATCTGCGCCGGTTCGGTCCTGGCCTCGGTCTGGGCGACCGCCATCAAGGGCCCGGCGCACAACAGGGTGGCGATGGCGCGGGCCCGGGCATGGGGGCGGAGGGTCTGGTTTCGGTTCAGCATCGTCGTGTTTCCTTATCGGTTGGAGCTTGCTTGGCTTGTCTCGGCCTTGCGATCTGATGACGGGGGCAGGCGGGCAGCGCTCCGCCGGCACGCCCGGCGGCGTGCGGTCGGTGAAGCAGTGCGGGGGTGAAGGTGGGCTAGGGTGTGTTCGAGAAGGCGGCGCTGTCCCCCTCCATGCCCAGCAGGGCGGCATTGGCCCAGTTGCCGCAGACGGCGGCGGGTCTGGCACCGATGGCGCCCAGGGTGCGCAGGCTCAGCCGGCGCAGGCCGCGCACATCGATCTCGGGCTTGACCACGCCCGGTGCCTTGACCAGCCCGCTGTCATACAGCAGGCGGCCATCACCCCAGACCTGGAACTGCAGCCCGCCATGGGCGCGGCAGCTGTCGTCGACGCCCAGGTCGGCGCGCAGCAGGCGCCAGTCGCCCTCCAGCGCCAGCTCGATGCGGCTGCTCGCGCCGACGCCCAGGCCCTTGCGGAACAGCAGGCCGTTCATGCGCATCGGGGCCTGGGCGCCCGGCGCCTGGTCGCGCGCCACGCTGCGGGGCACGGCGGCGAGGTCCGACAGATAGCGCAGCAGCTCCGGGCGCTCGGCGCTGCGATGCTCCAGCACGCGGAAGCGCGACAGAGTGACGGGCCCGACCTCGGCCGGCAGGCTGGCGTCCAGCGCGCGGGCCGTGCCCTGCGCCGCCTTGTCGGCCGGCGCCTGGCCATCCGGGTTGTGGGTGCTCAGCACGCGAAAGCGCAGCAGGCGGCCGGCCGTGGGCTCAAAGGAAATCTGCTGCGGCTCCTGCTGCAGCGCCAGCCGGCCCTTGTGGATGGGCGCGCCCCAGTCGCCATTGCTGTCGGCCATATAGACCTCGTAGTCGCGCACCTGGCCATGCTTCCAATGCTGGTCGGTGCGCGGCGCGATCTCGATGCCGTCGATCAGGCGGCGCTCGCCGAAGCCCAGGGTCCATTCATGCGCGCCATGCTTCAGGGCCTGGTTGCGGGTGCTGCGGAACCAGGTCTCGGGCAGGGCGTCGAAGGCCTGCTCCAGCGGATGGCCGGGCTCCTCGGTCGGGCGGTTGACCACGCTCAGCGCATCGGCCGGCAGCTCGCGACCCACCGCCGGCGCGGCGGGAAACTCGTCCTCGGGTGCGGCGGCGGCCGGCAGGCGCAGCGCAAAGTCCAGCGGCTGACGGATGTCCAGCGTGGCAGTCTTCACATGCACCGTACCCAGGCGGTCCGCCGGATCAAAGAACCAGCCCTGAGCGGCCGCGTCGAAGGCGGCACGCTCACGCAACTCGGGCAAGGCCTGACCCTGCAGCGCGACGCGCTCCGGCCGCTGGCGGCTCAGCAGGCGCAGCGCGTAGCGGCGCTGCGGCTCCTGGCCGGCATAGCTGCCGACGACGGCGCTGATCGCCACGCGCAGCTCGCCGCCGGCCGCGCCGGGCGCTGCCATGCGGATCAACTGCTCGCTGAACTTTCCTGCAGCGTACTGGCGGGTCTCGCCATCGTCCTCGTAGAGCGCGTAGCTCGACTCGCCATGCGGGTAGAGGTCCAGGGTCAGCTCGTCCTTGGGCTTGTGGCCGTCGTACAGCATCTCCGGGTACATCGGCAGGATGGCGCCGGCGCGCACGAACACCGGCAGCTTGTCCAGGCTCACCTGCAGGTCGATCTGGCGGCCGGCCGCGCCGGCGCTCAGCTGGCGGCCGTCCCAGTAGTCGATCCAGCGGCCCCCATCGGGCAGATGCGGCAGATGGATGCCCTGGCGCCAGCCCTGGCTGGCGGCCTGGCTGCGGTAGACGGGCGCCACCAGCAGTTCGCGGCCGAGCAGGAACTGGTATTTGTGCGCCTCGGTATGGGCCTGCGGGTCATGGGCGTAGTCCCACATCAGGCCGCGCACCGGCGGCGCGCCGCTTTGCTCGGCCTCGCGCGTGAGTCCATACATATAGGGCGTCAGGCGCAGCTTCAGCTTCAGGTAGCGGCGGTTGATGCTGCGGTAGGGCTCGTCGAACCACCAGGGATGCTTGCGCGCCGCTGCGGCCCAGCCGGACATGCCCATCAGCACCGGCGTGAAGCTCTTCCACTGCAGGTCGCGGGTGTAGGTCTCGGCGCTGCCGCCGAAGATCGCATCCACATCGCCGGTCGCATAGGCCTGGCCGGACAGGCCGGAGCCGATCAGGGTCGGCACATGCCAGCGGATGTAGTCCCAGCTGGCGCTCTGGTCGCCGGTCCAGGTCACCGCATAGCGCTGGATGCCGGCCCAGCCCATCACGGTCCACAGAAAGGGGCGGGCGTCGGCGTTGTTCAGGATGCCGTCATAGGCCGATTTGTTCGCGTCCATCGCGAACTGGTAGCCCTTGCCGGTCCAGGCCACGTCCAGCTTCTGCGCCCGGCTGCCGGCCTGGCCGACCTCCCAGGCGATCTTGTCGACACCGTTCTCGGTCCACAGCCCGGTGCGGAAGCCCTGCTCGCGCAGGCCCCGCACCACTGCGGGCAGCTCGGTATAGCCACAGCCATAGCCGTCGTTGGGCAGGATCCAGCCGCCGGGCATGTCGTGCTCGCGGTATTTCTTGGCCACCGACTCGATCACGTCGGGCGTCTTGCCGCTCGGACCGTCGCTCCAGCCCTTGGGCACGGTGCCTGGCTTCTTGATGTTGTCGCCGTCGTTGTAGCAGTCGGCGTCGCCGTACTCGAGCGCCCAGCGCGGCAGCAGGCGGGCGCGGCCGGTCAGCTCGGTATAGCGGGCCAGCACCTCGCGCAGGCTGGTGCCGACGAAGTAATAGGCATCGAAGCGCCCCTCCTTGTGCTCAAGCGCCAGCTGCTCGGGCTGCCGCAGGTCGTAGCTGCCATCGCTCCAGGTGTTGCGCAACATGCCCCAGCCGCGCGAGCTCATCAGAAAGGGCGCCGGGCTGGGCCGGTGGCCCTCCTCCCAGCCGCCGGAATAGGACACCTCCAGCTGCCGGCCCTTGAACTCGTAGCGGCCGTTCTGCTGGCCGCCGCCGAAGAAGCGCTCGGCCGCGTCGCTGCTCAGCGTCTGCACGCTGCGCTCGGGCGCCAGGTCCAGCGGCTGCAGCTCACGCCACAGCGCCTGGGCCGGGCCGGCACCGTCGATCCGGTCCAGCTCGAAGCGCAGCGGCTTGCGGTAGATGCGCAGCGCCAGCGAGTGGGTCTTCAGCAGCAGATGGTCGGGTCGCTCGTCCAGCGTGAAGGGCACAGCCTCATAGGACTGCGGCAGCACGATGGGCGCGGCCTGGTCACCAGCGCCCTCTAGGCTCAGGCCCCTGCCGGCCCAGATGCGCAGCAGGTCGGGGCGCAGCAGGCTGATCTGCAGCTTGACCCGGGCATCGGTCTGCAGCTCCCAGCGGCTGCCCTGGCCGGCCTCGGCCGGCAGCGGCTTGATCTCGCGCAGATTGCCCACCGGCGCGGCCAGCGCCGCCAGCGGCAGGCCAGCCAGCAGCAGGGCCGCGATACGGGCTCCGGTCTTGCGCAAATTCCCAGCGTCCATTCCTCTAGTCCTTGTGGCCGGATCGACGGGGCATCGAAAGCCCGTTCGAAATCATTTGCGCAAACTCTATGCAGACAATCGAAATGAGTCAACGAAATCGAAAGTGAATTGCTAAGAAAAAGTGACAATGCAAGGGAAATTCCCTAGCAATCAGTGGCGAACAATCTTTCGAATCAATGAGTTTTCGCGGATTTTCTTTCTTTTCAATGTACAGCGGCAATACAAGCCGTATGGAAATCGAATCTTTCGTTGGCAAAGAGCCAATTGCACGCTACTCCGAGCACTCATTTCGCACATTTCTTTCGATTTATCTTCCTATTTTCTTTCTTTGTTTGACACTTCGAAAGTTAAAAGTTATCGTTGCCGCAGACTTCAGTTCCTGTAATGACTCAGCACCACCTTCATCTCGACGATCACGAGGCCTGGTGCCGGCTCGGCGGCCAGCACCCCGCCGAGGAAATCCGGCACCAGCCCCAGCTGTGGCTGGCCCGGGCCCGGCAGGTGCAAGAGCAGCAGACCCGGATCGACACCTTCCTGGACGACTGGCTGAGCCGGCCCGGGCACCGCGTGATACTGACCGGTGCCGGCAGCTCGGCCTATGTCGGCGAGATCGCCGCCGAGGCGTTGAACGCTGCCTGGCCGGCCCAGATCCAGGCCATCCCCAGCACCAGCCTGCTGACCCATCCGACCCTCTACCTGGACCCCGCACGGCCCACCCTGCTGGTGTCCTTCGCGCGCAGCGGCAGCAGCCCGGAGAGCCTGGCCGCCGTGGAGCTGCTGCGCCAGCGCGTTCCCGGCGCCCGCTTCCTGAACATCACCTGCAATGCCGCAGGCGGCCTGATGCGGGACAGCGAGGGCCGCGCCGACACCTTGAACCTGCTGATGCCGGCAGGCAGCTGCGACCGCGGTTTCGCGATGACCAGCAGCTTCAGCAGCATGCTGCTGGCGGCGCTGGCCGCGCTGGGCGAAGCGCCCTGGGCCCAGCGGCTGCAACGCATCGAACAGCTGGCCGAGGCGGCCGCTGGCGCGCTGGCCGCCTGGGGCCCGGTTGCCGCCGAGCTGGCCCGCGAACCCTTCGAGCGCATCGTCTACCTGGGCAGCGGCCCGCTGGAAGCGCTGGCCAAGGAGGCCGCGCTGAAGGTGCTGGAGCTGACCAGCGGCCGCGCGCTGGCACTGGCCAATACGCCGCTGGGCTTCCGCCATGGCCCGAAGTCGGCGCTGAACCCGCAGACCCTGGTGCTGCTGCTGCGCAGCGGCGACGCGACTGCGCGGCGCTACGAGCAGGACCTGCTGGACGAGCTGCGCCGTGATCAGGTGGCCGGCCGGGTGCTGGCCGTCGGCCCGGGCGAGACCTTGGATGCGCCGGCGCTGGACCTGCCCGACGCCTGGGCCGCGCCGCTGCCGCTGCTGCTGGCCCAGCTGTTCGCGCTACACAGGTCGGCCGCGCTGGGCCTGACCCCGGACAACCCCTTTCCCGACGGCACGGTCAACCGCGTGGTGCAGGGCGTCACGATCTATCGCCATGAGCAGCAAGCCTGAGTTCTTCCACGGCATCGACATCGGCGGCAGCAAGATCGAGCTGGTGAGCTGCGATGCGGCACTGGCGATCCGCCACCGCCAGCGCATCGATACGCCCGGCCGCGACTATGAGGCCTTCCTGGACGCCGTCTACGGGCTGGTGCTGGAGGCCGACCGTCAGCTCGGCGGCGCGCCGGCCCCGGTGGGCCTGGGCATGCCCGGCGTCACCGACCCACGCAACGGCGAGCAGCTCAGCTCCAATGTGCCGGCGCTGAACGGCCGGCGCCTGTTGCCGGCGCTGCAGCAGCGGCTGGCCCGGCCGGTAGTGCTGGGCAATGACTGCCAGTGCTTCGCGCTCTCCGAGGCCCAGGGTGGCGCGGCCGAGGGCCGGGCCAGCATGTTCGGCGCCATCCTCGGCACCGGGGCCGGCGGTGGCTATTGCGTCGGCGGCCGGCTGATCCGCGGCTATAACGGCCTGGCCGGCGAATGGGGGCATTGGAGCCTGCCGGCCGGCCTGCTGGCGCGCCACCGCCTGCCGCTGCTGGACTGCCCCTGCGGGCTGCAGGGCTGCCTGGAACGCTATGTCTCCGGTCCCGGCCTGGCCCTGCTGTACCGCCAGCTCGGCGGCCCGGCGCTGGACGTCGCCGCGATCGCGGCGCGCGCCGCTGCCGGCGAGGTCGGTGCCCAGCGTTGCCTGGCCGTGCATCTGGACCTGCTGGGCCACGGCCTGGCGAGCCTGGTGCTGGCCCTGGACCCCCATGCCATCGTGCTGGGCGGCGGCCTGTCCAAGCTGGACCACCTCTATGCCGAGCTGCCCGCTGCCGTGGGCCGCCATCTGTTCAAGGGCGCCCAGGTGCCACCCATCCTGCCACCGCGGTTCGGCGACGCTGGCGGCGCGCGCGGCGCGGCCCTGCTGGTGCGCCAGCTCGGCACGGACTGACCCGCTTCCTTCCCCCTTCTTTTCCGGACCGATCCGATGGCTTCCCTGCTGCAAACCCTTCTGCAAGAACATCACGGCCGAGGCCAAGCGGTCGGCCTCTACAGCGTCTGCTGCAGCAATGAGCAGGTGCTGCTGGCCGCGATGCAGGTGGCCCAGCGCTATGAGACGCCGCTGCTGATCGAGGCCACCTCCAACCAGGTGGACCAGTTCGGCGGCTATACGGGCATGACGCCGCCGCAGTTCCGCGACTATGTGCTGGCACTGGCCCATCGCCAGGGCTTTGCGGCCGAGCGCCTGGTGCTGGGCGGCGACCATCTGGGCCCCAATGCCTGGCAGGATCTGCCCGCCGCCGAGGCGATGGCCCATGCCCGCGAGCTGATACGCAGCTATGTCAGCGCCGGCTTCCAAAAGATCCACCTGGACTGCAGCATGGCCTGCGCCGATGACCCGCAGCGCCTGCCCGACGCCACGGTGGCGCAGCGCTCGGCCGAGCTGGCCGAAGTATCCGAGGCTGCCGCCGCCGCGGCCGGCCTGCCGGCGCCGCTCTATGTGATCGGCACCGAGGTGCCGATTCCCGGCGGCGAGGCCTCGCTGCAGGACGGCGTCGCGGTGACCCGGCCCGAGGCCGCTCGCGCGACCCTGGCGGTGCATGCCCGGGCCTTCGAAGCGACCCCGGCGCTGCGCGCGGCCTGGCAGCGGGTGATCGCGCTGGTGGTGCAGCCCGGTGTCGATTTCGACCACAGCCAGGTCCAGCATTACGAGCCGGCCGCCGCAGCCGAGCTGTCGGCCTTTGTCGAGGCGCAGGACCTGCGGCCCGGCCTGGTGTTCGAGGCCCATTCGACCGACTACCAGACCGAGGCCGCGCTGCATGCGCTGGTGCGCGACCATTTCGCGATCCTGAAGGTCGGCCCGGGCGCTACCCATGCGCTGCGCGAGGCCTGGTTCGCGCTGGCCTCGATCGAGCGCGAACTGCTGCCGGCCGAGCAGGGTTCGAATCTGGTCGAGGTGCTGGAGCACAGCATGCTGGAGCAGCCGCGCCACTGGCGCAAGCATTACGACGGCAGCCCGGCCCAGCAGCGCCTGGCGCGCCGCTACGCCTTCAGCGACCGCAGCCGCTACTACTGGGGCGAGCCGGCGGTGCAGCAGGCCCTGCAGCGCCTGATCGCCAACCTGGACGGCATCGCCCTGCCGCTGCCGCTGATCAGCCAGTACCTGCCCGAGCAGGTCGAGGATGTGCTGCTGGGCCGGCTGGCGCTGTGTGCCACCGCGCTGGCCCAGCACAAGGTAGGCCTGGTGCTGGCCCGCTATGCACGCGCCTGCAGTCGCAATCAGGCGCCGCAAATCGAAAGTGATTCTTCCGCAGTTCTTTCGTACCGTTAAGCTTTCGCTATCAATCCCGAGCAAGCGAAAGAAAGAACGGAGCCCGTCATGCGAAACACCAGCCAGCGACGCGAACAAATTCTGCAGATCCTGGTCAAGAACGGATCGGTGCAGGTGGCCGATCTGGTGGCCCAGCTGGGTGTGTCCTCGGTGACCATACGCGCCGACCTGGCCACCCTGGAGAGCCAGGGCCTGGCGACGCGCAACCATGGTGGCGCGGTACTGACCCGCACCCCGCCGGCCGAGCAGGACATCCAGGCCAAGGACGGCCTGAATGCCCTGCTCAAGGAAGACATCGGCGCCTGCGCGTCCCGCCTGGTCCAGCCCGGCGACAACATCATCCTCGACTCCGGCAGCACGACGATGCCGCTGGCCCGCCACCTGCGCGACGCGCGCGGCGTCACCGTGATGACCAACGGCCTGAATATCGCTTGGGAGCTGTCGCGCGCCGAGGGCGTGGAGCTGATGCTGACCGGCGGCCTGCTGCGCAAGCAGGCCCTGTCGATCCAGGGGGCGCAGGCCGAAGCCTGCCTGAACGCCTACAACTTCGACAAGCTCTTCCTTGGCGTCGACGGCCTGGACCTGCAGTTCGGCCTGACCACCCACCATGAGGCCGAGGCCAGCCTGAACCACCGCATGGTGGAGCGGGCCAAGAAGGTCATCGTGCTGGCCGATGCCTCCAAGTTCGGCCGCGTCAGCCTGCACCGCATCGCGCTGCTGGACAAGGTGCATACCGTGATCACCGACGCCGGCATCAGCGCCGAATACCGCGACGGCTTACAGCGCCTGGGCATCGAACTGATCATCGCCGGAGCACCATGAACGAGCTGGCCGGCCGGATCCTGACACCCGAGGGCTGGGTCACCGGCCGGCTGCGGCACGACGCGCGCATCCAGCACCTGGAGGCCGACGCCGGTGCGCCGGCGCAGCGCTACATCCTGCCGGGCTTCATCGATCTGCATGTGCATGGCGCCGCCGGCGTCGACATCATGCAGGGCGGCTCGGCCGCCGTGACCGTCGCGCGCGCCCATGCCCGCCATGGCACGACCGCGATGCTGGGCACGACGATGACGGCCCATGAGCCCGAGATCCTGCGCGCGCTGCGTGGCCTGGCCCCGGCCATCGCCGAACGCGCGCCGGACGGCGCCCGACTGCTGGGTGTGCATCTGGAAGGGCCTTTCCTGAGCCACAAGCGTCTCGGTGCCCAACCGCCGCTGGTGCTGCAGGCCACCCTGGCCAAGGTGCAGCAGTTCCATGCGCTGGCGCCGATCAAGGTGCTGACCCTGGCGCCCGAGATCGAGGGCCACCTGGCCCTGATCCCTCTGCTGGCGGCGATGGACATTCGCGTGCAGCTGGGCCACAGCGCCGGCAGCTACGAGGACGGCGTGGCGGCACTGAGGGCCGGCGCGGCCGGCTTCACCCATCTGTTCAACGGCATGACTGCGCTGAACCATTACGAGCCCGGCATCGTCGGCGCGGCCCTGGCCCATGCCGAGTACGCCGAGCTGATCCCCGACCTGCAGCATGTGCACCCGGGCGCGATGCGAGTGGCGCTGCGTGCCATCCCCAAGCTCTTCTGCATCACCGACGCGACCGCCGCCACCGGCATGCCCGACGGCGAGTACGCGCTGGGCCCGCAGCGGGTCTACAAATGCCTGGGCTGCGTGCGTCTGGCCGGCGGCTCGCTGGCCGGCAGCGCGCTGACCATGGACCAGGCGCTGCGCAATCTGGTCGAGCTGGGGCTGGACCTGGACGACGCCTCGCGCCGGCTCTCGCAGTTCCCGGCCGACTACCTGGGCCTCGCCGACCGTGGCCGGCTGAGGCCCGGCGCCTGGGCCGATCTGGTGGTGCTGGACGAGGCGCTGCAGCTGCAGCAGGTCTTCGTCGAGGGCCAGGCGATTCCACTGACTCCGCTGTCCTTTTCTGCAAGGAACCCCGCCACATGAATGCTCCCGCCCTGACGGCCGCAGCCGCGCCCGCACGCCCAAGCTGGTACACGCGCTACCTGCTCTTCATCGCCGGCATGGGCGGGCTGCTCTACGGCATCGACCTGGGCATCATCGCCGGCGCCCTGCCGTACCTGGAGGCCACCGCCTCGCAGGCCTGGAAGCTCAGCACCCAGCAGCTGGGCTTCATCGTCGCGGCGGTGCTGCTGGGCAGCGTGCTGTCCTCGCTGTTCGCTGGCGCGCTGGCCGATGCGATCGGCCGCCGCTGGGCCATGGTGCTGAGCGGAGCCCTGTTCACGCTGAGCATCCCGGTGATCGCGCTGGCCGAGGGCTACACGCCGCTGCTGCTGGGCCGGCTGCTGCAGGGCATCAGCGGCGGGCTGATCGGCGTGGTCGTGCCGCTCTACCTGGCCGAATGCCTGAGCCCGGCCATGCGCGGCCGCGGCACCGCGATGTTCCAGCTGCTGCTGACCATCGGCCTGGTGGTGGCCGCGCTGATCGGCCTGTACCAGACCCAGGCGGTCGAGGCCGCCGCAGCCAGCCTGCAGCCCGAGGCCCTCTACGCGGCCAAGGACCATGCCTGGCGCAGCATCTTCTGGATGTGCCTGACCCCCGGCCTGGTGTTCACCGCCGGCGGCCTGCTGCTGAGCGAGTCGCCGCGCTGGCTGCTGCTGCGGCGCGGGCGCGTCGCCGAGGCCGAAGCGGCGCTGCGGCGCGGGCTTGATACGCAGCAGGCCGAGGCCGCGCTGCGCGAGATGCAGCAGACCCCGGCCACCGGCCCGGACGGCGCCGCCCCGCGCGACAGCCTGCTGAGCCGCCGCTACCTGGTGCCCTTCCTGCTGGCCTGCCTGATCCTGGCCTGCACCCAGGCCACCGGCATCAACTCCATCCTGGCCTACGCGGTCAACATCCTGAACCAGGCCGGCCTGCCGGGCTCGGCCGCGAACTGGGCCGATGTCGCGATCAAGCTGCTGAACGCCGCGATGACACTGCTGGCCGTGTTCCTGGTCGACCGCAGGGGCCGCAAGTTCCTGCTGATGCTGGGCAGCGGCGGCATCATGCTGTCCCTGGTGGCCGCGGGCCTGCTGTTCCAGAGCTCCGAGCGCGGCCGCCAGGATGTCGGCGCGCCGCTGCAGGCCCGGGTTGCCGGCGATGCGCTGGAGCTGCGCCTGGACGCCGAGGCCTGGGCCGCGCTGCGCGGCGGCACGGCGATGGACGGCAGCCAGCAGCTGACCCTGTCCTACTCCTACGGCGCCTTCAGCAATGTGCAGACCCTGCGCAACGATGGCGGCGCGCCCGTCTTGCTGCGCATCAGCCGGGCCGACACGGTACAAGCCGACGGCGTGATCGGCGGCTTCTTCCGCCGCCTGCACCTGAACCCCTTCGCCGACCCGGCGGACGCCGCCCGAGCGCCGCTGCGGATCGACCAGGCACGGCTCGGCCCGGTGCCCGGCACCACCCATGGCTGGCTGGTCGCGGGCTGCATCCTGGCCTTCGTGGCCTTCTTCGCGGTCGGCCCCGGCGTCTGCGTCTGGCTGGCGCTGTCCGAGCTGATGCCGACCCGCATCCGCTCCAACGGCATGAGCATCGCGCTGCTGATCAACCAGTTCGTTTCCACCGTGATCGCCGCCGTCTTCCTGCCCACTGTCGGCCACCATGGCTATGCGGCGATGTTCTATTTCTGGGCCGGCTGCAGCGCGGTGTACTTTCTCGCTGCGGCCCTGCTGCTGCCCGAAACCAAGGGCAAGAGCCTGGAAGAGATCGAGGCCTCTTTCGCGCGCCGGCGCTGAGCGAGACGTCCTCAGGGCGCCAGCTTCTCGCGCAGAAACTGCGCGAACCCGGTCGGCGTGCTGTTGCCATCGTTGCGGCCCTGCAGCGAGCGGATGCGACCTTCGTTGAGCGCGCGGGCCATGTCCATCATCAGCGCTGCGGCGTCGGCCGCCAGCCCGGCCTCGTGCAGCTCGGCCGCCATCACCTCGTAGGGCAGCTGCTGGTAGACCAGTGCCGGGCGGCCCAGCTGCAGGGCCAGCTGGCACGCCAGCTGCTCGCCGCTGAGGTCGCAAGGGCCCAGCAGCTCCTGCACCGACAGGCCCTGCCAGTCGCGCGCCAGCAGGGCCGCGGCGGCCGCGTCGCCGATGTCACGGGTGGCAAGCATGGGCACGGCCAGATCGGGACGCAGCGCATCGACCAGCGGGGCGCCGGCGCTCAGGCCCGGCAGCTGTTCCAGCAGGTTCTCGAAGAAGGCGCCGGGGCGCAGCAGGCGCAGGCCGGGCAGCCCGCCGAGGCTGAGCTCCAGCGCATGCAAGCCCAGGATCACCCCAGTGCCCTCGGTCTGCTCGGCGCCCAGGCTGCTCAGCGCCACCACATGGGGCACGCCGGCGCCGTGCAGCGCCGCCGCGATCGCCTCGGCATCCTCGCGCTGGCGCTGCAGGAAGCCGGGCCGGTCCAGCTCATGCGGCAGCATCACATAGGCGGCATCGGCGCCCTCGAAGGCCGCGCGCAGATAGGCCGCATCCTGCAGCCGGCCGATCTGCGGCTCGGCGCCGGCCGCAGCCAGCGCCGCCAGGCCCTCGGCCGAACGGC